>NZ_WWCX01000089.1:0-26634 GCF_009857655.1 Duganella vulcania | reverse complement strand
GCCGCGCATCGAGCACCAGGCGGCGCCGGCGGCCCCTCCGGTCGAGTCCGGCGGCGCGCACGGCGGCACCGGCCGCCCCGCCATCCTGCTGATCGAGGACAACGACGACGGCCGCGAGATGATGACCATGATGCTCAGCTGTTACGGCTACGAGGTGCACTCGGCAGCCGACGGCCACGAGGGCGTGGCGGCCGCCGCGCGCCTGCTGCCGGACGTGGCGCTGGTCGACATCGGCCTGCCCGGCATCGACGGCTACGAGGTGGCGCGCCGCCTGCGCGCCGATCCGGCCACGCGCGGCATCCGCCTGATCGCCCTGACCGGCTACGGCCTGGCCGAGGACCTGCGGCGCGTGATGGACGCCGGCTTCGACCGCCACCTGGTCAAGCCGGTCGACATCGACCAGCTGACCGAGGCGATCGGCGGCTGCGTGCGGGTGCCGGTCCGGCAATGAGCACCAGAGTGCGCCACGACTTGCAAAGCTCGGGTATCATCGAGAGACACAGTCCGTCCACACAGAGAGAACCATGTCCGTCCCGGCACCACAAGAACAAGACGCCCTGCGTAGCGCCGACCTGAGCGATCTGCTCGGCCACGTCCACACCTGCTGGGACAACGAGCGCCGCTCGCTGTCGCGCCAGCTGCACGACAGCCTCGGCTCGTCGCTGACCGCACTGACCATGCACCTGGGTTTGCTGATGCAGAAAATGCCGCAGGACGCCGCGCTGCAGGACCGCGCCGTCCACATGAAGCAGCTGCTGATGCAGATCGTCGAGACCAACCGCCAGATGCAGATCAAGCTGTGGAACGACAAGCTCGAATTCCTCGGCGTGCGCGTGGCGCTGGGCGAGGCGGTCGAGCAGTTCGGCCAGCAGCACCAGATGACCGCGCGCTGCAGCCTGCCGGAGGACGAGCTGAACTGCCCGCGCAGCCATGGCATCGTGCTGTTGCACACGCTGGAGGAAGCGTTGCGCAACATCGCCATGCACGCGCGCGCGACCGAGGTGGACGTCATCGTCGACGACAACGAGGACGAGGTGATGTTGACAGTCAAGGACAACGGCATCGGCCTGAACGCGCCGCTGGCGGGCGTGCTGGGCCAGCTCAGCGGCAAATTCGGCCTGCGCACCGCGCGTGAACGGGCGGCCTACCTGGGCGGCACGCTGACCCTGGCGCCCGGCGCCGAGCACGGCGTCACGCTGACGATCATCCTGCCCAAGCCGGCCGCCGCGTAAGCAATCAGTGCAGCTTGACCAGCGGCGTGCTGCGCTTGATCAGGAAGCGCGCCAGCGCCAGCACGGCGGTGCGCACCGTGCCGAGCACGGCGCGGTGGTGCATCAGGTGCAGGCTCACGTACATCAGGCGCGCGACCAGGCCGTCGACAAACCAGCTCAATCCCTTCAGCGATCCCATCAGGCTGCCCACTGTCGTGGTCTGGCCGAACGACACCAGCGAACCGTAGTCGCGGTAGACGTACGGATGCGCCTGCGGCGCCCTGCCCTGGTGCTGGCGCATGAACGCCTGGAACAGGTAACCGGCCTGCTGGTGCGCGGCCTGCGCGCGCGGCGGCACCGGCTTGCCGTCCGGCCCGGCGCAGGAGGCGCAATCGCCCAGCGCGTAGATGCCCGGATGGCCAGGCACGGCCAGCCGGGCGTCGACTTCGATCTGGCCCGACTTCGTGACGGGCAGGCCCAGCTGCGCCAGCCAGGCCGGCGCCTTGATGCCGGCCGCCCACACCACCAGTTGCGCCGGATAGACGGTCGCGCCGGCCGTCACCGAATCGGCGGCGATGGCGGTGACGCGGGTATCGGTCACGACGGTGACGGCGCGCTCTCCCAACAGCCGCAGCGCGGCCGAGGCCACCTGCTCCGGCAGCGGCGCCAGGATGCGCGGCGCGCCTTCCAGCAAGGTGATGCGGACGTCGCGTTCGGCGTTGAGGTGATGGAAGTCGTAGGCGGCGTACACGCCGCTGGCCTCGCGCAGCTCGGCGGCCAGCTCGACGCCGGTGGCGCCGCCGCCGATGATGACGATGTCCACGCCAGACTCGGGCCGCGCGCTTTTCTGCAGCTCGGCTTGCGTGAGCAGCTTCAGCAGCGTCAAGCGGAAGCGCTCGGCATCCTCGGTGGCGTTCAGGGAAATGGTGTGTTCGGCCGCGCCGGGCACGCCGAAATAATTGGAGACGCTGCCGACCGCCAGCACCAGCACGTCGTAGCCGATGCGGCGCTCGGGCAGCACTTGCTCGCGCTGGCCGTCGTTGCCGCTGTCGCCACTGTAGATGGGGCCAACCGTCAGCTGGCGCTCGGCCCCGGCCAGCGCCAGCATCGGTCCGTAGACAAAGGTGAAGCCGTTGTCATGGGCCAGCATCGGGTAGGACAAGCCTTCCTGATGCACGTCCAGCGTGCCGGCCGCCACCTCGTGCAGCGAGGGTTTCCAGATATGGAACTGGCGGCTGTCGACCAGCGTCACCGCCTGCGGTCCCAACTTGCGGCCGAGCTTGCAGGCGAGCTCCAGCCCGCCTGCCCCGCCGCCTACAATCACGATTTTGCTGTGCAAACCTGACTCCTGATGGCGGCGGCCTGCGCCGCGTGGTTAGTCTTTGCCGTGGCCATTGCCGTTGCCATGACCCCGGCCGTTGCCGCGGTCATCGTCGCGGCGGTCGTCTCGGCGGTCGTCGCGACGATCTTCGCGACGGCCTTCGCCATGACGCTCGCGATAGCGCGGCGCATATTGATCCTGGTACCAGCGATCATCGACGAAGTACACGCGCTGGCCGCAGGCCCGATATTCGGCGCAATGCTTGTCCCAATGCTTGGCGTGCCCAGGCGGCACGCGCAGGTAGATCGGCGCGGTCTCCACATAGCGCACCGGGCGCTGCACGATCACCGGCTCGCGGTAGATGACCTGCGGCTGCGGGTAGTCGCCGATATCCAGGCGGCCGTAAAAGCCGGGCTGGCCGATGCTGATGGAGACGCCGACGTCGCTGGCGTACGCTGCGGAGGACAACGCCAGCAGGCTGGCGGCGAGGATCTTGGCTTTCATGATGGCCTTCTTTTCTTGTAATAGTAGGGCTGAGCGAACCTGCTCAATTCTCATCTTAGCAAACCGTCGAGTCACTTTCCGTACGCTAGCGTACATAAAACACCGCAATCGCTCACCACAGTTGCGCCAGCGGCAACACTACGCCGCTGAAGAAGGCCCAGTCCGGCGACGCGCGATTCATGCCGTGCGCCGCGCCGAAGTCCACCGTCATCCGCTTGCTGGGACTATAGCTCATCGCCACCAATACCTGCGCCGTGCTGGCCGCGCCGCTGCGGCGGGTGCCGGACCACTCGCCGGTCACGCCCCAACGCTCGTCCACCGGCGTGGAGAACGAGGCCGACAGCCCGGTCTGCACCCGGCCCGTGCCGGCATCGTAGGCGCCCAGGCGGGTGGCGTTGAGGTTGGCGTCCATGTGGACGCTGCCCATGTCCTGGCTGTAGATGCCGTTGAGGCTGTAGTCGGCGCGGCCGCTGCCGATGCTGTCCTTGGCGGTGGGCGCCTTGGCGCCCAGTTCCAGCCCCAGCGCGCTGGCCTCGCTGAGGATGAAGGCGCGCTTGAGCACGAACTGCGTGTCGCCGACGCCCCGCGCGCGGCCACCGCTGCCGTCCGGCGCCGATACAAAACCCTCGCCCACCAGCACCACGCCCCATTGCTCGTTGAAGCCCAGCTTGAGTGCGTACGGCAGGCTGTTGCGCCGGCCGTCATCGGACTTGCTGCTCAGGCCACCCAGCTCAAGTTCCAGCTGGCCGGCGGCCGGCAATTGCGCCGGGCTGGACACGGACGGCCGGTAAGGCGTGATCGGCGGCCCGTCTTCGGCCTGGGAAACCAAGGGCAGCAGGCACAGCGCGGCGGCGAGAGTAGTTTTCATGATGATTCCTGATTGGGCAATGCCGCCAGCGTAGCACGCCACTTGTTGAGCGGAAAACTCCCGTGCTAAAATAATCGTTCGATACCTAACCATTAGCCGCAAAATCATATGCCATCTATTGAAGAACGCTTCTCCGCCGCGATGCACGGCACCGCCCGCGCCTGGCGCCTGGCGGTCGATCGCCGCCTCAAGCATTTGGGCCTGAGCCAGGCCAGTTGGATGGCGATCGCCTTCATCGCCAAGGAAAGCGAGGCGCTGTCGCAAACCCGGCTGGCAGCCCGCGTCGGCGTCGAGGACCCGACCATGGTCGCCACCATCGACCGCCTGGTCAAAGCCGGCTACGTGGTGCGCACGCCGTCCGAGACCGACCGCCGCGTCAAGCTGGTCAGCCTGACCGAGCAAGGACAGCAGATCTACCAGAGCGTCTGGCAGGAAGCCTCCGCGTTCCGCCTGGAGCTGCTGGGCGGCGCCGATCCGGCGGTGCTGCGCGTCGTCACCGAGTTCCTGGAGACGCTGCTCACCGAGATCGAGTCGCGCCCATGAGCACCGCCGCACCGCCGGGCGACATCAACCGCCCCATGATCACGCTGTCGATCATGCTGGCGACCGTCATCCAGGCGCTGGACGGCACCATCGCCAACGTCGCGCTGCCGCACATGCAGGGCAGCCTGTCGGCCTCGCAGGACCAGATCACCTGGGTGCTGACCTCCTTCATCGTGGCCGCCGCCATCGCCACGCCGCTGACCGGCTGGCTGTGCGACCGCTTTGGCCAGAAGAACATCTTCCTGACCGCGGTGGCCGGATTCACGCTGGCCTCGGTGCTGTGCGGGCTGTCCGGCTCACTGGCGGAAATCGTCGCCGCGCGCCTGCTGCAGGGCGTGTTCGGCGCGGCGCTGGTGCCGCTGTCGCAGGCCACGCTGCTCGACATCAATCCGCGCGAGAAGCACGGCTCGGCCATGGCCGTGTGGGGCATGGGCGTGATGATCGGCCCCATCCTCGGCCCCACGCTGGGCGGCTGGCTGACCGACAGCTACAACTGGCGCTGGGTGTTCTTCATCAACGTGCCGGTGGGCGCGCTGGCGTTCTACGGCATCTGGCGCTACATCCGCCCGGTGCCCGGTGCGCGCAAGATGAACTTTGACGCCTTCGGCTTCGCCACACTGAGCCTGTCGATCGGCGCGCTGCAGATGCTGCTCGACCGCGGCGAGCAAAACGACTGGTTCGCGGCCAGGGAGACCTGGGTGGAAGCCATCGTGCTGGCCCTGAGCTTCGCCTACTTCGTGGCGCACACCGCGCTGCGGCCGGCCGGCAAATCGTTCTTCGACTACCGGCTGCTGAAGAACGCGAACTACGTCAGCGGCCTGCTGTTCATCTTCATCGTCGGGCTGGTGCTGTTCGCCACGCGCGCGCTGACGCCGTCGATGCTGCAAAGCCTGATGGGCTATCCGGCCGCCGTCGCCGGCCTGGTGACCGCGCCGAGCGGCATCGGCACCATGATCGCGATGATGGTGGTGGGCCGGCTGGTCGGCAAGTTCGACCTGCGCCTGCTGCTGGGCATAGGCTTCGCCATCACCGCCTTCTCGCTGTGGCAGATGACGCGCTACACGCTGGTGCTCTCGCGCAGCGACATCGTCTGGCCGGGCGTGATCCAGGGCCTGGGACTGGGGCTGGTGTTCGTGCCGCTAAGCGCCGCGACCTTCGCCACGCTGTCGCCGGAGATGCGCGCCGAGGGCACGGCCATCTACAGCCTGATACGCAATATCGGCAGCTCGATCGGCATCGCGATGGTGCAGACGCTGCTGGTGCGGAACACGCAGGCCATGCACGCCACGCTGGCCGAGAAAATCACCACCGTCAATCCGGCGCTGCTGGACAACGTGGCCACGCCCGAAGCGGCGGCCGCGCTGAACGGCGAAGTCACCCGCCAGGCGTCGATGATCGCCTACGTCGACGACTTCTGGCTGATGATGATCCTGACGCTGTGCGTGATCCCGCTGCTGCTGTTGGTGCGTCCGCCCGCCAAACAAGCCGCGCCGGCGGTCGACCACGCCGCCATGGAATGAACATGAAACGAATGGAACCTCAAGTGAACAAGACCACACTGCTGCTTGCCGCGGCCCTCGGCCTGGCCTTGGCCGGCTGCGCCCACATCACACCGGAGCAGCATGCGCCGGTGAGGCGCGACATCGCCAACGCCGAACTGCCGGCCGACATCAAGCTGGCGCGCGAAGGCTGGCCCGATGCGCAATGGTGGACCGCCTACCGCGATCCGCAACTGGACGCGCTGATCAAGCAGGCGCTGGCCTCCGCGCCGACGCTGGACGTGGCGGCGGCGCACATCGGCAGCGCGCGTTCGGCGCTGTCGCGCACCAACGCCGACCTGGGGCTCGATGTCAGCGGCTATGCGGGCGCCAACCGCCAGCGTTATTCCGGCACCGGCCTGTTCCCCGCGCCCATCGGCGGCGCGTGGTTCACCGCCGAGACCTTGCGCCTGGAGGCCCGCTACAACTTCGACTGGTGGGGCAAGAACCGCGCGCAGGTGGCGGCCGCCGTCGGCGAATTGAACGCAGGCCGCGCCGAATACGCCGAAGCGGAACGCACGCTGGCAGCCGCCATCGCGCAAAGCTACTTCCGGCTGCAAGGCGCGTGGGCGCGTTTGGCCAACAACGAACAGCTGGCGGCGACGCAGGCGGCGCTGGTGCAGGACAAGGCCAAGCGCATCGCCGGCGGCCTGGCCAACAGCGACGATCAGCGCGCCGCCGAAGCGGAACTGAGCCAGATCCGCAAGCAGCACGCCCAGCTCACCGCCGACATCGGCCGCGAACGGGAAGCCCTGCGCGCCCTGACCGGCGCAGACAGCGGCGCGCTGGCCGGCCTCACACCGCGGCCGATGGGCAGCACCGCACACGCCCTGCCCGCCCGCCTCGGCATGGAGCTGCTGGCGCGGCGCCCGGACCTGCAGGCGGCGCGCTGGAAACTGGAAGCGTCGCTGAGCAGGATCGACGCGGCCAAGGCGGCGTTCTATCCCGACGTGAACCTGACCGGCTCCATCGGCCTGGACACCATCAAGCTGGAGGACTTGCTGCAATCAGCCAGCCGCACGCTGTACCTTGGCCCGACGCTGACGCTGCCGCTGTTCGACAGCCGCCGTCTCGACGCGCAGCTCGATGGCGCCCGCACCGGCCGCAACGAGCGCATCGCCGAATACAACCAGGCGGTGGTCGACGCGGTGCGCGAAGTCGCGCAGGACGGCGTGCAGCTGCAAGGCATCGAGCATCAGATCACAGAGCAGGCAGCGGCCACCGGCACGGTGCGCGCGCAACTGGCGTCGGCGCAGGCGCGCCTGGCGCACGGCCTGGCCGACCGCGCCGCCGCGTTGAACGCTCAACTGGCGCTGCTCAAGCAGCAGGACGCCGACCTCTATCTGCAGCAAGTGCAGCTGCTGGCCGAAGTGGCCCTGACCAACGCGCTGGGCGGCGGCTATCGCGAAGAAGCGCCCACCGCCACCGCCTCCAAATAAACCGGGAACCGAACATGAGCACTGACACCACCAAAACCAACGACAGCAAACGCAAGACCGTCCTCGCCGCCATCACGCTGCTGTTCCTCGCCGCCGGCGCGGCCTACGCGGTCTACTACAAGGCCGTACTGTCGAAGGAGCAGGAAACCGACAACGCCTACGTGGGCGGCAACCTGGTCAACCTGTCCTCGCAGGTGGCGGGCAACGTCACCGAAATCCGCGCCGACGAAACGCAGATGGTGCGCGCCGGCGCCACGCTGATCAAGCTCGATTCGGCCGACGCCGATGTCGCCTTGAGCCAGGCCGACGCCCGCCTCGGCGCGGCAGTGCGCCAGCAACGCCAGCGTTACGCGGACGTCGCGCAGTACGAAGCCACCGTCGCGCTGCGCAAGCTGCAATTGAAAACCGCCGAGGACGACCTGGCGCGCCGCAAGCCGCTGGCGGCGGACCACACGGTATCGGGCGAGGAAGTGGATCACGCGCGCCAGGCCGTGGACAACGCGCGCGCCGCCATCGCGGTGGCGCTCCGGCAGGCCGAGGCAGCGCAGGCCGGCGTGGCGGGCGTGCCGCTGGCGCAGCATCCGCTGGTGCAGGCGGCCAAGGCGGACTATGTGCAGGCATGGCTGGCGGCGCGGCGCAACACCATCGTCGCGCCGGTGTCGGGCTACGTGGCCAAGCGCAGCGTGCAGATCGGCGCGCGCGCCACGCCGGGCACCTCGCTGCTGTCCATCGTGCCGCTGGACCAGCTGTGGGTGGATGCGAACTTCAAGGAATCGGAGCTGCGCGATATCCGCGTCGGCCAGGATGCGAAGATCGAGGCCGATATGTATGGCAGCAAGGTGGTCTTCCACGGCAAGGTGGTCGGACTGTCGGCCGGCACGGGCAGCGCGTTCTCGCTGCTGCCGGCGCAGAACGCCAGCGGCAACTGGATCAAGGTGGTGCAGCGGCTGCCGGTGCGCATCGCGCTCGATGCGAAGGAATTGGCCGAGCATCCGCTGCGCATCGGCTTGTCGACCACGGTGACGGTGGATGTCAGCAAGACCGACGGGCCGGTGCTGGGCGCGGCCATGCCGCAGGCGCCGGTCTACAGCACGCAGGCTTTGGCACAGCCGCTGCAGCAAGCCGCCACCGCCGCCGACGCCATCGTCGCCCGCAACCTCTGATTACTTGCGCAACTCGGCGTCGAGCTGGCGGATCGCCGCCTGGGCGTGGGTGATCACGCGGTCGGCGATACGCTGGCGCATGCCGGGCACGCGGCCGGCCGCCTCGGCTTCCAGCAACAGTGGCGTGAGCAGCTGCAGCGCCGACTCGTGGAAGCCTTGCGCCACCAGGTCCAGCTGCGTGTTGAAGCTTTGCTCGGCGGCCTGCAGCTGCTTGCGCAGTTCGGCCTCGAAGGCCGCGCGCTTGTCGCGGATCTCGGCGCGTTTGCGCTTGCCGCCGTCGGTGAACCACTTGAACGCGCCGGCCAGCAGCACCGCGCCGCCGACAAACGGCGCCACCGGCGCCACCACCGGCAGCACCACCGCCGCGCCGATCAGATAGGCCGCCGTACCGGTGCCGGCCGCCACCACCGCCCCACTCATCAAGGTGACATTGGCCGCCGTGTCCACGCTGTTGACGATGCGTGTGCCGACCCGCAGGCGCGGCATCAGCTTGGCCAGCGTGGAGTGGTGCTGACGCTGGAACACCGACGATTGATTCAGGCGCATCGCCTGCTGGAACAGCCGCAAGTCCTCCTGCAGCAGGTGCAGCGATTGCTCCTTGCGGCGCACGATGCGGTCCAGCCGCCGCTCCATCTCCTGGCCGAACTGCTGGCGGCCCATGCTGGCCCACACGTCTTCATCCTTCCACTGATCGGTGTTGAGCCGGTCGGTGATCGCCAGTTCGATGGCGTTGCCGGCGTCGTGGACGGCGTCGTCGATCTCCTCCAGCATCAGGCGGCGTTCGTAGGCGATGCGCTGGTCCACCAGGGTCAGGCGTTGCAGCACCTGGTCTCGCAGGTCGTTGGCGGCGCTGACCAGCGTGGCGGCCATGGCCTCGCCCACCGACAGCATGCGCGCCTGCTCCAGGTAGGCGCTGATGTCCTGCGCGATGGCGGTGGTGGTGGCGCCCACCAGTTCGCGCAGTTGGCTGTGGTCGATGTCGCCGGACTGGAAATTACGAGCATGTTCGACCAGCACCGGCTGGCCCGCGTGGCGGCCGAAATCGGCCACCGTGTCGGCCAGCGAACGGCCGCGCACCAGCCGGCGCGCCTGTTCGCCGAGGTTGGCGAGGATGCCGCGCTCCTCGGCCGGCGGCAGGTGGTTGAGGTCTTCGGGCGAGAGCCGGGCCGACAAGGCCTTGGCCAGCCGCTGCGCCAACGGGCGGGCGCCGGCGCCGTGCAGCGCCAGCAGTGGGATGGTCATGGCGAGGGCGTTTTCGCGCGCGGCCTGGTCGATGCCGGCGCTGCTGCGGCTCAGGGCGTTGAAGGCCCAGTCGACGTCCACGCCCGATTCGATGGCGTTCAACACCAGCGCGGTGAAGACGGCGGAGGATTTGCCGTCGCCGGCGATGTCGGTGACGGCGGCGAATTGGGCCAGCGTGAGACTGCCCTCGTTGCCGGCGATGGCGCCGACCGCGCGCGCGTAGGCCGAGCTGAAGCTCTGATCGGATGACATGTGCTCGTCGAGCGAGCGCACGTTGATGACATGGGTATCGCCTGGAGTACCGTGCTGATTGTTCACACTTGCTCCGCTTCGTAAATAATGCTGTTATTGCATTTTAACTGAAGCGGCGCGATCGCTGCGTTAGCTGGCGAACGGCTAGGAGCGGAAGTAAGCCAGCGCGGCGAACAGGACGGCAAGCTGCGAGAGATTGAGCGCCACGGTCCAGCCCATCAGATAGGTCTTTAACTTGAGCATGTCGTTATGGAGGCGGTCGCCCTGCCCTTTGATCAAACCCTCAAGCCGCCGCACCTCCAGATCGATTTTCGCATCCAGCAGCATATCGCGTTTTTCTGAGGCTGCAGCAACCTCCCGGATCATCTGCTGTAACTGAAGACCCTGCGCATTCATTCGTGCACCTTGCGAAAGTATCGCTTCGCGCAGTTCTTCGCGCAGTTCATAGATATCGGCCTTGGTCGCGCATTGCGTCCGCATCACTTCGCCAAGCGCGAGCGCGTGCGCCTCCGCTTGCTCAGCGGGTACGCCGGCCGCTTCCAGCCGCTTGGTATAACTGAGGGTGTCGAATATGCCGTTCATCCGCATATTGTGCGCCTCTCGCTGCACAGCGCAAGCGCCGCACTTTGAGGCGGTTCAAGCCTGCGCCACCTCGGTGGAAAGGATCAAGGTTTCCTTGATCTCCTCCATCACGACATAACTTTTCGACTGCGCCGCCCCAGGCAAACTGAGCAGCATGTCGCCCAGCAGCTTGCGGTATTCGGCCATTTCATGAATGCGCGCCTTGATCAGGTAATCGAAATCGCCCGACACCAGATGACACTCCTGCACCTCCGGAATGCGCAGCACCTCGCGCCGGAACTGCTCGAACACCGGCCCCGACTTCTGGTTCAGCGTGATCTCCACGAACACCAGCAACTTGGCCCCCAGCGCCGGCGGATCGATGCGCGCGTGGTAGCCGGTGATCACCCCGTCCCGCTCCATGCGCTTGACCCGCTCGATGGCCGGCGTGATCGACAGCCCCACCTGCTCGCTCAGATCCTTCATCGAGATCCGCCCATCCTCCTGCAGGATGCGCAATATCTTTCTGTCCAGTTTGTCCAGGGTGCGGACCGATTCCTTTTGAATTCGCATGAAAATCCACTGAATTTATCAAGTTATACAGTAACAAATACTGGTGATACCAGCATACCATAGCGGAATATCTGGTAGTGCTAAATAATCGGGAGACTGTATGCGCGTTGTGATCTTGGGTAGCGGTGTTATCGGCGTCACCAGCGCCTACTATCTGGCCCAGGCCGGCCACGACGTGACCGTGCTCGACCGCCAGCCCGGCCCCGCGCTGGAAACCAGCTTCGCCAACGCCGGCCAGATCTCCCCCGGCTACGCCTCCCCTTGGGCCGCGCCCGGCATCCCGCTCAAGGCGATGAAATGGATGCTGCAGCGCCACGCCCCGCTGTCGATCACGCCGGACGGCACGCTGTTCCAGCTGCAATGGATGTGGCAGATGCTGCAGAACTGCAATGCCGAGCGCTACGCCGTCAACAAGGAACGCATGGTGCGCCTGGCCGAGTACAGCCGCGACTGCTTCAAGGCGCTGCGCGCCGCCACCGGCATTGAATACGAAGGCCGCCAGCAAGGCACCACCCAGCTGTTCCGCACCCAGAAGCAGCTGGACGACGCCGCCAAGGACATCCAGGTGCTGCAGGAAACCGGCGTGCCGTACGAACTGCTGAGCCGCGAACAACTGGTCGCCGCCGAGCCCGGCCTGGACCAGAACAAGCTGGTCGGCGGCCTGCGTCTGCCCAACGATGAAACCGGCGACTGCCAGCTGTTCACCACCCGCCTGACCGCGATGGCCGAGCAGCTGGGCGTGAAGTTCCGCTACGGCGTCGACATCACCGGCCTGGTCACGGCCGGCGAAGAGATCAAAGGCGTGCAGCTCGCAGGCGAACTGGTGACGGCCGACTCCTACGTGGTCGCGCTGGGCGCCTACTCGACCAAGCTGCTGAAGGACCTGGTCAAGATTCCGGTCTACCCGCTGAAGGGCTACTCGATCACCGTGCCGATCGTCAACGCCTCGGCAGCGCCGGTCTCGACCATTCTGGACGAGACCTACAAGATCGCCGTCACCCGCTTCGACGGCCGCATCCGCGTGGGCGGCATGGCCGAGATCGCCGGTTTCAACCTGAACCTGAACCCGCGCCGCCGCGAAACGCTGGAGATGGTGGTCAACGACCTGTTCCCCGGCGCCGGCGACACCGCGTCCGCCACCTTCTGGACCGGCCTGCGTCCGATGACGCCGGACGGCACGCCGGTGGTCGGCCGCACCGGCCTGCGCAACCTGTTCATCAACACCGGCCACGGCACCTTGGGCTGGACCATGTCGTGCGGCTCGGCCCAGCTGCTGGCGGACCTGATCTCGGCGCGCCGCCCGGCGATCCTGTCCGACGACCTGTCGGTCAGCCGCTACCGGCGCGACGGCGCCGCGCGCCGTCCGCAGTTCGCCAACGCGTAAAGCCGAGCTTTTCCCGTGCGCGGCGCCCCGGTGGCGCCGCGCACTGTCGCATTGCAGCCTCCCGGAAACCACATCCCGCCATGATGGCGTTGAGATTGGGGCCGCGCATGCGTATAATTTTGATCATGAATAAACTTGAAGCATTCGGCCATATCGCGGCGCTGGCCATCCGTGGTGAACTGGTTTTCCCGACCAGTGTCAATGCGGCGCTCCGCGTTCAACTCGCGCTGGACGACCCGGAGTGCCCGGTCGACAAGGCGATCAGCCTGGTGCTGGCGGAGCCCATCCTGGCCGCGCGCACCGTCGCCATCGCCAATTCGGCGATGTTCAACCGCTCCGGCGCGCCGATGATCACCAACGTGCGAGGCGCCATCATGCGCATCGGCTACCAGAACCTGTTCGCGCTGGCCGCCGCCATGGTGGTGCGCCAGTTCGGCGCCAAGATCGCCGACCCCGACCTGCGCTTCAAGGCAGAAAAGCTGTGGGACCACACCATCGCCGTGGCGGCGCTGTCGCGCATCATCGCGCGCCAGGTCACCGGCGTGAATCCGGACACCGCGCTGTTCGCCGCCATCGTGCACGAGGTGGGCGGCTTCTACCTGCTCTCGCGCGCCGACGAATTCCCCGGCCTGTTGGAGGAAGATCCCGAGAACTGGCACTCGGCCAGCGAGGAGATCATCACGCGCGAAGTGATGCGCAAGCTGTGCATCCCCGAGCCGGTGGCCGAAGCCATCGAAGGCCTGCGCGACAGCTTCATGTCGATCCCGCCGGACACGCTGCTCGACACGCTGCTGCTGGCCAATCACCTGTCGCCGGTGAAGTCGCCGCTGCAGGAACCGCAGCGCGACCTGCCGCCGCACTCCGATTCGGCCATCGACCTGTTCATCGACGAGGAGAAGCTCGAATCCATGCTGGCCGAGGCCAGGATCGACGCCATCGAGATGAACGCCGCGCTGCTGGTCTGAGTTCAGCGGTTGGCATAGCCGGAGCGGAACGGCTTGCGGCTGCCATCAGGCGCATACACATGGCGCTCGACGGCGCCGATGTCCGCGCCATATACGTGCACGCCGACCGACACCCGGTCGTCAAAGGCGTTGCGCACTTCGTGGATGTCGCCCAGCGCGGGCGACACCGCGCACACCTCTCCCGCCTTCAGCAACAAGGGCGCGCCGTCGGCCGCGAACGCGCCGCCGTCCGCGCGCCATGCCTGCGCCACCTCCGCGCCGCGCAGGATGCCAACCAGGCCCCAGACCGTGTGGTCATGCACCGGCGTGCGCTGGCCCGGCCCCCACACGAAGCTGGCGACCGAGTAGCGTTGCGCGGGATCGAGATACAGCAGGTACTGCCGGTAGAACTGCGGATCCGGCTGCGCCATCGCGTCGGGCAGCCAATCGTCGTGCGCCAGCAAGGCGCGCAGCAGCGCACCGCCCTGCTCCACGATTTCGGATTCGGATGGGCCGCGCGCCAGCAGCGCGTCCATGGCGTCGACAAAGCGCCGCAGCCGTGGCGGCAGATCCGGTTGCTGTGGCACGTGCTCCATGCGGCCTCCCCTCGAGGATTTATCACCCCATCTTAGCGTATTTTGCTATCCTCACGTCCGTGATCATCACGGAGGAATCGAATGCAGAATGCGCCACTGTCCTACGGCTCCGACCCATCGGGTCTGGTCTGCGGCTACCTGTTCGGCCGCGCGCCGGACGGCAAGGGCCTGCCGCTGGACGCCGACGCGGCCCGCACCTGGCTGGCCGCGCGCGAGGAGCATCCGCAGGAATTCATCTGGCTGCACTACAATCTGGCCAACACCGCCAGCGAGAAATGGCTGCACGAGCATACCGCGCTGCCGGAGGAATTCTACGAAAGCCTGCACGAAGGCCCGCGCTCGACCCGCATCGAGATGGCCGACAACACGCTGATCGCCGTGGTCAACGACGTGCTGCACGATTTTTCGTTTGAGCCGTCCGACATCTCCACGCTGTGGCTGAGCGTCGACCGGCAGATCGTCATCAGCGCGCGGCGCAAGCCGTTGAAGGCGGTCGACGGCTTGCGCAACGCGGTGCGCAACGGCGAGCCGATACGCTCGTCGGTCGAGCTGCTGATCCACCTGCTGCGCGACCAGGCCGACGCGCTGATCAAGATCGTCCGCAACGCCATCAGCACGGTCGACGAGATCGAGGACAATCTGCTGGCCGGCAAACTGAAAACCAAGCGCGCCAGCCTGGGCGCGCTGCGGCGCGTGCTGGTGCGCTTGCAGCGCCTGCTGGCGCCGGAACCGGCGGCGCTGTTCCGATTGCTGCAACGGCCGCCGGCCTGGGTGGCCGAGATCGACGCGCAGGAGCTGCGCGAATCGACCGAGGAATTCTCGATGGTGCTGGCCGACATGGCCTCGCTGCAGGAGCGCATCAAGCTGATACAGGAGGAGATCGCGGCACTGGTCAACGAGGGCAATAACCACAGCCTGTTCGTGCTGACCATCGTCACCGTGCTGGCCCTGCCGATCAACATCATCGCCGGTTTGCTGGGCATGAACGTCGGCGGCATTCCGCTGGCGCAGGATCCGGAAGGCTTCTGGCTGGTGGTGGCGATTGTCGCCAGCTTCACCGTGATCGCAGGCTGGCTGGCCTTCCGCCGCCAGCGCGACGTGTCATAGGAGAGTCACCATATCAAAAGTTTGTGACGATTGCGGAACGGCTGAGGGCAGTTTGCACGAGGCCTTTTGTACGCGAGAGCGTTGTCCGTTTTGTGGAAACCAGCTCATTTCTTGCGGGTGCATATCCAAGGTGCTGGAGCTGGATGCCGACGAACAGAAAGCGCTTGACGAATATGAGGACGATTCCGTGGAGCCTCTCGCCGGGGTAATCCGCCGCTGGGCCAAGGCGCTCGATCGAAAAGGCCGCATTCCGTTTTAAACGAAACTTGCACTACCTGGTCGGCTCGTCGGAATGGAAGTTACAAAGTACCCATTTTAGCGATAATATTGACGTGTATAGTTTTCAGTCAGCAGTGCCATAATTAGATAGCTAACCCAATGCACGTCACAACAAAGCAAACCGCCAGGATGAAAATCCTGAGCATATTTATCTGGTCGACGGCAATTCTTTCCATTTCCAGTTATGCCGCGCCATTGGATGACCTGTCTGCAGCTGAAAAAGAGCTGACGACTATTTTTGTGAAAGAAGCAGGGGGAACGATCACGACGGAACAAGGGCAGAAAAAGGAATGGCGATATCCGTACTTTGTTGGAAATACCGCGTCCAGACTGACGCGCTTCAACACGTGGCTGCGTGAAACGTCAATTCGTGAATTGTTTCCTGAGGATGACGCCCTTGCTGAGAAAGCCTTGAAGAGCAAGGACCGCCAAGTGATCGCGATGCTAAAGACAGACAAAGCAGCGCAAGATGCTTCAGCAGAAGCTGCCACAATCGATTCGGGCAAGCGGTTTGGCACCTTGTTTTTCCTGACGACGCAGAACGTCTATCACGGCGCCCGCTACTACATAAATGTCGATAGCGCGATCTATGACTATGTGGCAGGAAAAGAAATTGATATTGCGAGCCTGTTTGTAGCGGGGGCGGAGCAAGAACTAACTGGCCTTCTAAAACAGGCGATCCGTAAGTCGCTCGAAAAAGCCAGCAGGGAATCCAGCGCGTGCCTGAGGAAGAATAAGAAAAATCCAGGCTACAATTGTCCCGAATCGAACATTAATATCCAACAATGTATTGATAGTGCTTTATTTCGTTGGAGTTGGGTAAACATTAAAGACAGCCGGCACTTGCGGTATGACGTGCCATACATGCCAGATATCACAGCTGAGTGTGGCTATGAGGATGGGTTTGAAATTCATGGGGATAGCGTCGAAAGGCTCTTTCTTGAGCCAGCAAGATTCAAGAACCCGGTAAGTCTTAAAATACCTCCAACTATCGAGTCGCCTGCGAAGAGGTGAGATCAAGCCCGCAAAACGAAATAATCGAGTTGTTAAATTAGCGAGACTCCTTATGAATCCATCGTTCACCCTTTCCGTACCGCGTCTTCATACAGAACGACTTTTGCTTCGCGAATATCGGCTCGACGACTTCGACTTATTTGCGGACCATTTAGCGAATTCCGAAAGTTCAGCTCACTTAGGCTCAGCTGACCGCCAAACGGCGTGGCGAATCTTCAGCTCCCACGCCGGATTATGGGTCCTGCACGGGGCTGGTTGGTGGGCCCTGGAGGACAAGCGGACTGGTCAACTCGTCGGTAATATCGGGGCCTTCTTTCGTGAGCAGTCAACGGTGATGGAACTGGGATGGAATACTTATCGGGCCTTCTGGGGGAAGGGATTTGCAAGCGAAGCGGCGGCGGCAGTCCTGAATTATGCGTTCGAGGTTCGTCGCGAGCCGAAAGTTCGGGCCCTGATCACCTCTGCAAATACATCATCGCGTCGCGTTGCCGAGCGCCTTGGCATGACCTTCGAAATGGAGACGGACATCCACGGCAAGGCAGTCAATAGTTACGTACGGGAGCGCAGTTGATCGGCAGCCAGAAGCTGCCGATCACGAATTTTATTGAGTTATTATAATGAATAAAAAGCTATTGCTCCTGTTAGTTATTTCCCATATTGGCTGCGCGTTGGCCGCTGAAAAATTGGATAGGGTTGGCAACAAGGAACTGCCTCCAGATGCCGTGTTAATTTGCGACGATCATGTGGTCGGCGAATCTTCCGGCAAGCCTATGCATATCGACTGGCAGGCGTTCGGCCTCGACGAAGGGACGGACAAAACTGTGCAGTTCTATCAATCTCAATTTGGCGTGGCGCCGGCAACCGACAACGATGCCCAAGGCTACACCTGGATCTTCAAAAGCGAATACAGCGAGTTGCAATATTCAGTTAAAACTCCCTCGGCTGCTGGGCCATGGTCTGGCTGTTCGAAACCTCCCGCCCACTTCAAAGCGATAGTCCTCATCTCAAACGCAATTAGGGTCAAGGGTCGCTGACGCTCGGTTTCGGCAGCCAGGAGACTTTACGATGCAATTTTTTTCACTAACCAGATGGCTATCGATCTCGAGGTTGCAAAACAATTGGCGCACGCGAGTTGCGCAAGCTTGTCCGGGGATTTGCTCGAAGCAGAAAATTGCTGGATTTTCTTCAACGAACGGCGAGGAGATTTCGCTGTCGCAGTGTCGATATCCGGACAGGTTAGCCACGTCTACGATTTCCGCGACAATCCCGAAATGATGCAAGACTACTTGATGATGTTCTCCGCCTATTGTTCTGGCGACGAAGCACGTGCTGGTGAATTGTATCGGGAGTTCATGCGCAGGTACTACGCCGATGAGCTTAGCCCGCGTACGTGACCGGGTGGTTTCGGCCGCGGGTGCCTCGGTGTATAACCTGGCCTTTATCGTGGCCGGCGACGCGGAGCTACCGGCGCGGCTGCAGCCGCAGCCCTGAAGTTCCACACACGGCGCCCGCCGTAAGCCGCGAACAGCACGCCCATCGCCAGCGCGATCAGGTTGTCGCGGCGGTAGCTGCCCCGCACCGTCGACAGTGGCGACACTTCCTTGCCGCCGACCGTCACGCCGTAGACCGCGTAATAGCGGCCCGGCAGAAAACTCGGGCTGCTCACTTGTCCCGGGTGGTAGCTGACCTTGACCGGATAGGCTTGCGCATCGACGATCGCGGCACGCAGACGCTGGTCAGAGTCGCCTTTAGCGAACAGCACGAAGCGGCGCTCGTCGCCGTCCAGCGTAAAATACAAGCCGCCCTGCGCCGGCTGGGACCACGTCACGCGGCCACTCGCGGTTTCCAGTTGGCCGGCATCCGGGAAGTTGCGCTCCAGCGCGACGAACAGCAGCATCAGGCCCACGCCCAGCAGCAAAAAGAAGTACGCACCGCGCTCGCTGGCAAACCAATTCTTCATCGTGTTTCGTTGTTAGAGTGATGCCGCATCATAGCGCAACAATGTATAGTGAAGGCCCTATCCACGGCCTGAATCGACAACGTGCGCAATCAACTGAGAGAAAAAATCATCCGCGTCTGTAACGACAAGATCGCGCAAAAGGGCGAGACGGTCGGCCTGTCCTTCTACGCCTTCTTCGCCAACAAGAACGACGATCCGGAGCTGCTGATGGAAGCGGCCGAATGGTGGATACGCAAGCACCAGTTGGATCACTTCGTGAAGGCCGTCAAGATCCGCAGCATGGTCGAGCAAGGACAATAGGCGATGCGCATCGATCACCTGTTCATCCGCACCCGCGCCGGAGCGCCGGAGGGGGAGCTGTTGCGGTCCCTCGGCCTGAGCGAGGGATCGGGCAATCGCCATCCAGGCCAGGGCACAGAGAACCGCCGCTTCTTCTTCAACGACGCCTTCCTCGAACTGCTGTGGATCGCCGACGACGATGAAGTGCGCAACGCGCAGACCAGTCCCACGCTGCTGGCCGAACGCCTCGCCGATGGCGGCCCAGCCTGTCCGTTCGGCGTGTGCTTCCGCCCATCCGGCGACGACAGCGGCGCGCCTTTCCCGTGCTGGGATTACGCTCCGTCCTATCTGCCGCCCGGCATGCGCATCGGTATCGGCGCGGACGTGCCGGCGTCGGAGCCGATGTGGTTCTTCCTGCCCAAAGGCGTCGCGCCGTCGGCCTATGCCGAAGCGCGCCGCCAGCCTCTGGACCATGCCGCCGGTGTGAAGACCATCACCTCGGTCACGCTGACCTTGCCCTCGCCGGCGAGGTCGGCGTCCGCGCGCGCGGCCGGCGCGGGCACGCAACTCACACTGCGCGAAGGCGACGCTTATCTGATGGAGATCCACTTCGACCACGGCGCGCAAGGCCAGACCCGCGATTGCCGCCCCACCCTGCCGTTAATCCTGCACTACTGAGTTAATAAACATTTTCGTTTACTTATTAGCAGAGTCCGCTTACAGTGTCGGTATTCGCCACCTCTAACCGACGATGATGAAAACACCTCTGCTGATAGGCGCCGCCTGCCTGCTTGCCCTGCTCTCGACGATAGGCGCCTCGCTGCCCTACCCCATCCTGCCTCCGCTGTTCGCGGCCGGCGTCAGCAATGGCTTGAACCAGTTCCTCGGCCTGCCGCCCAAGCTGCTGTTCGGCCTGGCGCTGACCATCAACCCGCTCGGCCTGCTGATCGGCTCCGCGCTGCTCGGCCCGATGTCCGACCGCTACGGCCGCCGCCCGGTGCTGCTGATCACGGCGGTCGGCGCGGCCATCGGCCATGCCGCCACCGCCTGCGCGCTGCTGCTTGAATCCTACCCGCTGTTCATCGTGGCCCGCTTCGTCACCGGCCTGCTGGAAGGGAACGGCTCGGTGGCGCGCGCCATGCTGGCCGACCGCCTGAGCGGTGACCTGCGCCGCAAGGCCTTGTCCTGGCTCAACGGCGCGTTCTACATGGGCTGGCTGGCCGGGCCGCTGGTGGCCGGCGTCACACTGGCGTGGGGCCTGACGGTGCCGTTCTGGATCGCGATGGCGGCGCTGCTGCTGGTGGCGCTGCTGGTGGCCGTGGTGCTGCCGAACGAGGCGCCGTCGCTGGCGACCACCTCGTGGTGGCAGGTGGCGCGCGACCGCCACTCGCTCAACCTGCTGCGCGAGCCGGACCTGCGCAACCTGTTCATCGTCACGCTGGCCTACACCTGCGGCGTGACGGCGTTCTACGAGTTCTATCCATTGTGGCTGGTCGAGGTGCCGGGCTTCGGCGCGCGCGGCATCGCCTGGACCACCGCCGCCATGTGCGCGGTGATGACCACCACCACCATGTTCGCCGGCCGCCCGTTCGAAGGCGAGCCGCTGCTGCGCGCGCGCCGCTTCGCGCTGGTGACGGCGTCGCTGATCGCGCTGGTCGCGGCCAGCAACGCGTGGGTCGGCATCGCCGCCATCGTCTTGTACGGCATCCCGCATTCGATCTACAACGCCATCGTCCCCAACTGGTGCGCCGAGCGCTTCGGCGCGCATGGACAAGGCGCCGTCATGGGCCTGATCTCCACCACCTTCTGCCTGGCCAACATCATCATGGCGCTGGTCGGCGCGGTGCTGACGCTGATCGACACGCGCCTGATCCTGGTGTTGGGCGCGGCGCTGACCGCGTGGTCGGCCTGGCGCATGCAGACCTGGCACGCCGCCATGGCCAGCAAGGACAAGCTGGAAGGAGCGCTGCCATGAACACCGCCGAGCACACCCTGTTCCTGCTGAAAACGCGCGGCCCGCACACCGCGCAGCAGCTGGCCGGCCTGCTCAACCTGACGTCGATGGGCGCGCGCAAGCAGCTCGAGGCGTGGCAGGAAAAGGGCATGGTGACGTACGAGGACGTGGCAGACAAGCCGGGCCGGCCGTCGCGCCGCTGGCTGCTGACCGACGCCGGCCATGCGCGCTTCCCGGACCGCCACGCCGACCTGACGCTGCAACTGATCGACCAGGTGCGCGGCCTGTTCGGCGACGCCGGCCTCGACAAGTTGATCACCGCGCGCGAGGCGGCCAGCGAGCAGCAGTACCGCCAGCACCTGCAGGCGTCGGACACGCTGCCGCAGCGGGTCGCCGCGCTGGTGCAGGCGCGCACCAGCGAGGGCTATATGGCCGAAGTCGAAACCGGCGACGACGGCAGCCTGCTGCTGATCGAGAACCACTGCCCGATCTGCGCCGCCGCGCGCCAGTGCCAGAAGTTCTGCCGCTCGGAGCTGGAGGTGTTCCAGCGCGTGCTCGGCCCCGAATGCTCGGTGGGCCGGGTCGAGCATCTGCTCGACGGCGCACGCCGCTGCGTCTATGTGATCAAGCCCCTGCGCTGAATTTCCGCGCAAAATTAATTACAAAAGGAAATCTGAAAGTCAAGTGGTTCGGCTAAGCTCCGCCGTGCCGTTTGATCGCTGTCAAACCGCCATGTGCTGGTCAGAAGACAATCAACGCATGCCGGACGCCTTGGGTGTCCGGCCCATGCCACGCTTGCTTCACAGAGGTCCCGCACCATGCTTGCCTGCACACCCCGCTATCTTGCCGCCGCCCGCTTGCTCAGCGGGAAGCTGATCGCCCTCAAGCGCGGCGGCAAGCGCGCGCTGATGTTCGGCGCGGACGGCCTGGCGCTGCCGCTGTGTTTCCAGCTTGCCCTGCTGATGCGCGGCGGCGCCAGGCCGGCCCCGGCGCTGCCGCTCGCGCTGCTGCTGGCGGCCACGTCGCTGGCGGCGCTGTCGATGAGCGACCTGTACGGCGCGGCGGTGCGCTACCTGGACCAGCGCCGCCTTGCGCTCGGCGGCCTCGGCCTGGCCGGCGCGGCGCTGTGCATCCACCTGCTGACGCTGGACCGCGGCGATGCCTGCCCGCCCGGCGCGCTGCTGAGCTACTGGTTCGTCGCGCTGTCCTACCTGGTGGCGTCGCGGCTGGCGGTACGCAGCTTCCTGCAGCGCCACACGCGGCCACCACAGGCGCGCGAGGCGGTCGCCATCTACGGCGCCGGCGACACCGGCGCCCGGCTGGCGCAGGCGATGCAGGGCGAGGGCCAATATTGCCCGGTCTGCTTCTTCGACGAGAAGGCGCGCCGCGAACAGCGCACCATCGCCGGCCTGCGGGTGTTTCCGCCGGAGCGGCTGGCCGAGGTCGCGGCGAGCTGGTCGATCCGCCTGATCGTGGTCGCGCTGCCGGCCGCGTCGGGCGAGCGGATGGTCGCGGTGTCGCGTCTGCTGGACGGCGCCGGCGTCGGCATCAAGTTCCTGCGCGGCCTGCCCGACCTGGCCGACCACGCGCCGCGGCGGCGGCCGCAGCCCGCATCGCGCCCGGCCGCGATGGAATTCCCGCTGGAGCAGCTGCTGGGCCGGCCGCCGGTGCAGCCCGACCCGACCTTGTTCTCCCGCTGCGTGCGCGACAAGGGCGTGCTGGTGACGGGCGCCGGCGGCTCCATCGGCAGCGAGCTGTGCCGCCAGATCGCCGGCCTGGCGCCGCGCTGCCTGCATCTGCTTGACCACAGCGAGTTCGCGCTCTACACCATCGCCCAGGAACTGCAGGCGCGCTGGCCCAGGCTGGCGCTGCGGCCGCACCTGGGCTCGGCCTGCAACGCCCGCCTGCTGGAGCGCGTGATGCGGGGCGACCGCATCGACACCGTCTACCACGCGGCCGCCTACAAGCACGTGCCGCTGGTCGAGACCAATCTGGTCGAGGGCCTGCGCAACAACGTGCTGGGGGCGCAGGCGGTGGCGCGCGCGGCCGCCCGCCACGGCGCCGACACCTGCGTGCTGGTCTCCAGCGACAAGGCGGTGCGGCCCAGCACCATCATGGGCGCCAGCAAGCGCCTGTCGGAGCTGGTGTTCCAGGCCGCGCAGGCCGGCGGCGCGGCGCGCACCGTGTTCAGCATGGTCCGCTTCGGCAACGTGCTGGGTTCGTCCGGCTCGGTGGTGCCGCTGTTCCGCCGCCAGCTGCAGCAGGGCGGGCCGCTGACCGTCACCGACGCCGCCATGGAGCGCTACTTCATGCTGATCCCGGAGGCGGCGCAGCTGGTGATCCAGGCCGGCGCCATGGCCGAGGGGGGCGACCTGTTCGTGCTTGACATGGGCCAGCCGGTGCGCATCGTCGACCTGGCGCGGCGCATGATCGCGCTGGCCGGGCTGACCGAGAAAACCGCCGCCTGTCCGCAGGGCGACATCGAGATCCGCTACGTCGGGCTGTACCCCGGCGAAAAGCTGCGCGAGGAATTGCTGGCCGCCGACGACGCCGTGCCCAGCCGCCATCCGCGCATCCTGCGCATGAAGGAGCAGGCGCTGGCGCCGGCGCTGCTGGACCAGTCCATCGAGCTGCTGCTGCTGGCCTGCGCCACCAACGACCGCTGGCTGATCGAGGCCATGCTGCAGACCATCATCGGCGATTTCGCGCCGCACGGCGGCGCCCCGGCCGCCGACGGCGAACGGGCGCGCCGCGCCATCGCCCGGCTGGCCATGGCGCCGCAGCCGGCCCACGCCTCGTAAGCGCCATTCCAAGGAGACCGCCATGCGCCAGTTCGTTCCCGCCGTCGTCGACCGCAAGCTGCGCTTTGCGCTGGTGGGCTGCGGCCGCATCGCCCACAACCATTTCGCCGCGCTGCGCCAGCACGCCGCGCGCTGCGAGCTGGTCGGCGTATGCGACATCGACCCGGCCGCGCTGCGGAGCGCCGCCGAGCACACCGGCGCCCCCGCCTACGCCAGCCTGGAGCAGATGCTGGCGCACAGCGAGGCCGACGCCTGCATCATCACCACGCCGTCCGGCCTGCATCCGGAACAGGCGGTGCAGATCGCCCGCTCCGGCCTGCACGTGATCACCGAGAAGCCGATGGCCACCCGCTGGGAGGACGCCAAGCGCATGGTGGCGGCCTGCGACGCGGCCGGCGTGCGCATGTTCGTGGTCAAGCAGAACCGCCGCAACCCGACCCTGCAGCGGCTCAAGCGCGCGGTGGACGGCAAGCGTTTCGGCCGCATCTACATGGTCACGCTCAATGTGTTCTGGACCCGGCCGCAGGCCTACTACAACAGCGCGGCCTGGCGCGGCACCTGGGAGTTCGACGGCGGCGCGTTCATGAACCAGGCCAGCCACTACGTCGACCTGATCGACTGGATCGTCGGCCCGGTCGAGAGCCTGCAGGCCTACACCGCCACGCTGGCGCGCGACATCGAGGTCGAGGACACCGGGGTGATCAGCCTGCGCTGGCGCAACGGCGCGCTGGGTTCGATGAACGTCACCATGCTGGCCTATCCGCACAACCTGGAGGGCAGCATCACCATCCTCGGCGAGAAAGGCACGGCGCGCATCGGCGGCGTGGCCGTCAACGAGGTGCAGCAGTGGGATTTCGCCGAGCCCGAGCCGGACGATGCCGGCGTGCGCGAGGCCAGCTACGCCACCACCTCGGTCTACGGCCACGGCCATCCGCTGTACTACGACAACGTGCTGCAGGTGCTGCGCGGCGAGGCCGAGGCCGAGACCGACGGCCGCGAGGGCCTGAAGTCGCTCGAACTGCTGATCGCCGCCTACCGCTCGGCGCGCGACGGCCGCCGCGTCGCCCTGCCGCTCGATTACTGACCACCACGGAGCCCGCCATGGAATACATCGTCCACCCCAGCGCCATCGTCGACGCCGGCGCCGCCATCGGCGCCGGCACGCGGATCTGGCATTTCAGCCACGTGTGCGGCGGCGCCCGCATCGGCGCCGGCTGCTCGCTCGGGCAGAACGTCTACATCGGCGGCGACGCCGCCATCGGCGACCGGGTCAAGCTGCAGAACAATGTGTCGGTGTACGACGCGGTCACCATCGAGGACGACGTGTTCTGCGGTCCCAGCATGGTGTTCACCAATGTCCACAATCCGCGCGCGGCGGTGGAGCGCAAGCACGAGTACCGGCCCACGCTGGTGCGGCGCGGCGCCACCATCGGCGCCAACGCCACCATCGTCTGCGGCGTGACGATCGGCCGCTACGCCTTCATCGGCGCCGGCGCGGTGGTCACGGGCGACGTGCCGGACTTCGCGCTGATGGCCGGCGTGCCGGCGCGCCAGCTGGGCTGGATCAGCCGCCACGGCGAACGGCTGGCCTTCCCGCGCGGCGGGCCCGGCCGCGCGCGCTGTCCGCACAGCGGCGAGCACTACGCGCTGGAGGACGGACGCTGCACGCTGATGGCGGAAGACGGCCGGAGCGCATCATGGAAATGACCGACCTGAAGGCGCAGTACCGCCTGCTGCGCGCGCCGATCGACGCCGCCGTGCGCCGCGTGCTGGAACACGGCCAGTACATCATGGGGCCTGAGGTGGCCGAGCTGGAGCGGCGCCTGGCCGGCTACACCGGCGCCCGCCACTGCCTGACCGCCGCCTCCGGCACCGAGGCGCTGCTGATCGCGCTGATGGCGCTGGACGTGCGCCCGGGCGACGAGGTCATCACCACGCCGTTCTCCTTCATCGCCACCGCCGAGGCCATCGTGCTGGCCGGCGCGCGGCCGGTGTTCGTCGACGTCGAGCCTGGCAGTGCCAACCTCGACCCGGCGCGCATCGCCGCGCGCGTCGGCCCGCGCACGCGCGCCATCATGCCGGTGTCGCTGTACGGCCAGCCGGCCGACATGGACGCCATCAACGCCATCGCGCTGGAACACGGGCTGGCGGTGATCGAGGACGCGGCGCAAAGCTTCGGCGCGGCCTACCGGGGCCGCCGCAGCTGCAACCTGTCGACCATCGGCTGCACCAGCTTCTTCCCCAGCAAGCCGCTGGGCTGCTACGGCGACGGCGGCGCCGCCTTCACCAGCGACGACGCGCTGGCGCAGGCCATGCGCGAGATCCGCGTGCACGGCCAGGCGCAGCGCTACCACCACACCCGGGTCGGCGTCGGCGGCCGCATGGACACGCTGCAATGCGCCATCGTGCTGGCCAAGCTGGACCTGTTCGCGCAGGAGCTGGCCGCGCGCCAGCGCGTGGCCAATTGCTATGATCGCCTGTTCGGCGGCCGCGTCGCCACCTTCGCGCCTCGGCCCGACCGCACCAGCGTCTACGCGCAATACACGATCGCGCCGCATCGCCGCGCGGCGGTGCAGGCGGCGCTGCAGCTGGCCGGCATCCCCAGCGCGGTGCACTACCCGGTGCCGATCCACCGGCAGCCGGCCTACGCCAGCATGGATGAGGCCGACTGCCCGCAGGCCGACCAGCTGGCGCAGCAGGTGCTGAGCCTGCCGATGGGGCCGTACCTGGCCGAGGCCGCCGCCGAGCGCATCGCCGGCATCGTGCTGGCCGCCGACGGCTGCTGACCGGAGCCTGGCCATGCGCGCGCTGCCGCCCTTCTGGAAGCACCTGCTGACCGTGCTGAGCGGTTCCGTGGCGGCGCAGGCGCTGCCCATCCTGGCCGCGCCGCTGATCACCCGCCTGTGCCGGCCGGCCGACCTGGGCCAGTTCGGCGTGTGGTACGGCGTGGTCGCCATCGCGGCGGTCGCCGCCACGCTGCGCATGGAGAACGCCATGATCATCGACCACGCGCCGGCCCGCCAGCGGCTGTGCTTTGGGGTGGTCGCGTGGTCGGCCGGCTGGCTGGCCGCGCTGCTGACCCTGGCCGCCGCAGCCGCGCG
>NZ_WWCX01000088.1:0-26815 GCF_009857655.1 Duganella vulcania | reverse complement strand
CGCGGGCGGCCAAAGCCGGCGCAGCCGGGCGGGGCGTCGCTCGACAGCATGTGCAATATGCGCGCGTTGCCATGGCCGTCGGCGCCGTGGTAGCAGAAGGCGCCGAAGCGGGCGCCGCTGATGCGGGTGGCGGCGTCGGTCACCTCCTGCAGCAGCGGATGCAGGTCGCGGGTCGAGGCCAGCGCGTTGCCGGTGCGGTTGACCAGCTCCAGCACCGCGGTCTGGTCGCGCAGCGCCTCCTGCACGCGCTTGACCTGGTCGACGTCGGTGCTGGTGCCGAACCAGCGCAGCACGCGGCCGGCGGCGTCGTGCACCGGATTGGCGCGCGTCAGGAACCAGCGGAATTCGCCGCTGGCGCCGCGGATCGGCACTTCCAGCTCGAAGGGCACGCCGGTGGCGCGCGAGTATTCCCAGCGCTCCAGCATGGGGGCGATGCAGTCGGGCGCGTAGACCTGGCGCCAGCCGTCGCCGCCCATCTGCTCGGGCGTGGTGCCGGTGTAGGCGTACCACGGCTGGTTGTACCAGACCTTGCTGCCGTCCTGCTCGGCGATCCAGGCCAGTTGCGGCATCGAATTGGCGAGCGCGCGCAACTCCAGCTGGCTTTGCCGCAACGCCTCCTGCGCGCACAGCAAGTCATGCTGGGCGGCCGTGGAGGCGGGGAGCGCGGCGTCGTCCGGCGGGGGCTGGGGCGTTACGGCGTCGTTGGGCTCGTTTGGAAGAATCATGTAAGGCTTCGGGCTGCCGCGAAACCTGTGGCCGCCGGACGGCGGCCGTCAGGCTCGTCAGACTTGCGCTTGACGTTTTACGGTGTCTTTATTGTATGCCCATCTCCCGCCGTGGCTACGCACGGTTGGCGGCGGCTCAGGCCGGGCGGGCCGCCAGGCGCTGGGCGATCTGGTCCAGCGCGGCTTGCAGCTGTTCGATGTCGTAGGGTTTTTGCAGCGACTGGGCGGGGAACTCCAGGTGGCGGGTCAGGGCGTCGCCGTAGCCGGAGGCGAACAGCAGCTGCAGCGCCGGCGTCTGCTTGCGCGCCAGGCGGGCCAGCTCGACGCCGGACATGCCGGGCAGGCTGACGTCGGTGAACAACACGTCGAAGGGCTGGCGCGCCAGCTCGGGCAGGGCGTCCTCGCCGGTGGCGGCGGCCTGCACCTCGTGGCCGAGCGCGCGCAGGGTCTCGCAGACCAGGTAGCGGGCGTCGGCGTTGTCCTCGACCACCAGCAGGCGCAGCGGACGGGCGGTCTCGGCCGGTGGCGCGGCCTGGGCCGGCGCCAGCGTGCACAGCACGCCGGCCACGCCGCCGGCCTCGTTGCGCACCGGGGTGTAGTACAAATCCAACGGCAGCTGGGTGACGCCGTTGTTGCGCCACACCGGCAGGTTCACGCCGCGGTGGCTGGTGCTGTCGCCGGCCCAGGCCTGGCGGATCGCGGCGCCGTTCCAGCTCCACGCGGCCGGCTGGATGGACGGCACGCCGCCGCCCGGCGCGCGCAGGCTCGACAAGCCGGTCAGCGCGGCGTAGGCGTCGTTGTAGACCATGATTTGTTCGGGACCCCACATCAGCAGCATGGCGGTGGGGGAGTTGAGCAGGATGTCCACGGTCAGGCGCAGCGGCAACGGCCAGCCGGCCGGTTCGCCGAGGGCGGTGCGCGACCAGTCAGGGGAGGGCGGCGCGACGGCGGTGGAAGGTGTCATGCTGGGGCAACCTGTCTGAATTTGTCTTGGGAGGCAAAGCTGACCGCATCGTACACTAAAAAAAAGCCCGCTACAGGAGCGGGCTAAATCTATTTCCTTGGAGGAGAATAGAGGAGACAGGTGAATGATGCTGCAATGCGCAAACGAAAGCAAATTTTTTCTGATGATGAGCATGATCACTGGCATGAATGAAGCCACTCCGGGGCCCTGAAAATGCTGGGTTTGTGAGTGAAATGGCCATGTTTTTTTTCCGCATCCGGGCGGCCTGCCTGTACACTGGCGGCCTGCGCGGCGCAGTGCCGCAAACAGGGGGCGCGATGGCGACGGTGTTAAAACACAGGAAAGTGAATATTGTTGTGCTCGAACAAAGCGAGCAGATCGCGGACAACTGCCGGCCGGGCGACATCGCCATCATCACCGACGCCGCCGGCTGGTGGATCAAGTTCGTCGGCGAGAACGGCCAGATCGATTGCTATGGCGTGCCGTACGCGTCCTACAACGAGGCGCTGTGGTCGGCCAAGGCGGCGGCCGAATTCGGCACCTGACAGATCGTGCTGGACAAGCCGGGGCAGTGTCCCTATAATGCTGCTTCTTTCGAACGGCATGCCGGTTGAAGGAGACGCAGCAAAGCAGTTTGCAAAGTAGTTGATTCGGTGTTTCGTACGCTTGGCCAACTAAACGATAGAAAAAATCGAACTTTGCAAAACGAAATTAATGCTTTATAATGTTGCTTAAGCGGCTGTAGCTCAGCTGGATAGAGTACTTGGCTACGAACCAAGGGGTCGTGGGTTCGATTCCTGCCAGCCGCACCAAAAATTCGTAAGTGAAAGGGCCTGAAGAGCAATCTTCGGGCCCTTTTGCTATAAGTGTAAGCCCTTGAAACAGATTGCAAAATTTCTTCAAGGAATGCTTCGCCAAACAAGAAAACGCTGTTATAATCTTGTTTTTCGCGGCTGTAGCTCAGCTGGATAGAGTACTTGGCTACGAACCAAGGGGTCGTGGGTTCGATTCCTGCCAGCCGCACCAAAATTCGTAAGACGAAAGGCCTGAAGAGTGATCTTCGGGCCTTTTTTCTTTATCGGGCCAATTCCGCCTGGCCGGATTCCTTCACCACCGCGGTGCGGAGATTCCGCTCGATTTTCAGCAGAACGATCAACAGGACCAGGCCGGCAAAGATCATCAAGCCCGCGCCGGCGGCGTAGAGCGAAGAATTTCGCGCGAGCGAGGATGGCGGGGTTTTTCGCCGCATCGTTAATGACGGGAATGAATAATTTGAGGAAGTCGCGCCCCAGGCTGGGGTCTTGTTTGCCCGTGCGGATTGCTGAAAAACGCCCCGTAAAAAAAGTCGCCGCCGCTCTTCTTGATTTGAATTTCCCCTGCTATAATGTTGTCTTTCGCGGCTGTAGCTCAGCTGGATAGAGTACTTGGCTACGAACCAAGGGGTCGTGGGTTCGATTCCTGCCAGCCGCACCAAAATTCGTAAGACGAAGGGCCTGAAGAGTAATCTTCAGGCCCTTTTTCTTTATGGCTTGCGGGCCTTGGCGCACTGCGCCGACAGGATGGAGCGCTCCATCGCATCGGTCACGGCGCGGATATGCTCCTGTGTGCAGTTCTCGGCGTTGACCGCGACCGGCTGCACCTGCCGCGTCAGGCTGCGATAGCCGAAGATGCCCAGCAGCGCCGCGGCGGCCAGCGTGATGGCGACGTTGGTTTTGGATTTCAAAGATCGTTCCCTTTTTGATAGTGCTTCCATCATACACGGGCCTCGTGCGATGATTGTCCGATCATCATCCCGGAGGAGCGTGCATGACCATCATCACCACTGTAGAAGACCTGCGTGTCTTGGCCCAGAAGCGCGTGCCGCGCATGTTCTACGATTATGCTGATGCCGGCTCGTGGACCGAATCGACCTACCGCGCCAACGTCGAGGACTTCCAGCGCATCAAATTCCGCCAGCGCGTGGCCGTCAACCTGGAGAACCGCACGCTCAAGAGCACCATGGTCGGCCAGGACGTGGCGATGCCGGTGGCGTTGGCGCCGACCGGCCTGACCGGCATGCAGCACGCCGACGGCGAGATCCTCGCCGCCAAGGCCGCGGAAAAATTCGGCGTGCCGTTCACGTTGTCGACCATGAGCATCTGCTCGATCGAAGACATCGCCGCCAACACCAGCAAGCCTTTCTGGTTCCAGCTGTACGTGATGAAGGACCGCGAATTCATCAACCGCCTGATCGACCGCGCCAAGGCCGCGCGCTGCTCGGCGCTGGTGCTGACGCTGGACCTGCAGGTGCTGGGCCAGCGCCACAAGGACTTGCGCAACGGCCTGTCGGCGCCGCCCAAGCTCACCATCGCCAACATCCTCGACATGGCCACCAAGCCGCGCTGGGTGCTGGGCATGCTGGGCACGCCGCGCCGCAGCTTCGGCAACATCGTCGGCCATGCGTCGTCGGTATCGGACATGTCGTCGCTGTCGGCGTGGACCAGCCAGCAGTTCGACTTGAGCCTGTCGTGGAAGGACGTCGAGTGGATCAAGCAGCGCTGGGGCGGCAAGTTGATCATCAAGGGCATCATGGACGCGGAGGACGCGCGGCTGGCGGTGGAGAGCGGCGCCGATGCGCTGATCGTCTCCAACCACGGCGGCCGCCAGCTGGACGGCGCGCAGTCGTCGATCGGCGCGCTGCCGGCCATCGTCGACGCGGTCGGCTCGCAGATCGAAGTGCACATGGACGGCGGCGTGCGCTCCGGCCAGGACGTGATCAAGGCGCTGGCGCTGGGCGCCCAGGGTGTCTACATCGGCCGGCCGTTCCTGTACGGCCTGGGCGCGATGGGCGAGCAGGGCGTCAGCAAATGCTTGGACATCATCCGCAACGAGCTGGATCTGACCATGGCCTTCTGCGGCCTGCGCGACGTCACCAAGGTCGATAAAAACATCCTCCTGCCGGGCAGCTACCCATGAAGCAGCCCAGCACCGGCAAGGGTTTGTTGCAGCAGGGTGTGGCCAGCCGCAGCGCCTTGGCGGTGGCCATGCTGCGCGCCGCCCACCAGCTGATCGACAAGCCGCTGGTGTTCGACGATCCGCTGGCCTTGTCCATCCTCGGTCCCGAGAACGAGGCCGTGGTGCGCGCCGCGCCGCAGAAATTCGACACCGGCGTGGTGCGCGTGCTGCGCGCCGCGATGGCCGTGCGCAGCCGCTTCGCCGAGGATGAACTGGCGCGCGCGTTGAACGACGGCGTGCGCCAGTTCGTACTGCTGGGCGCGGGCCTCGACACCTACGCCTACCGCAATCCGGTGCCCGACCTGCGCGTGTTCGAGGTCGATCATCCCGCCACCCAGCGCTGGAAGCGCGGCCTGCTGGAACAGGCGGGCATCGCGGCGCCGCCGTCGCTGGCCTACGTGCCGGTCGATTTCGAACGCGACGACCTGGCAGATGCCCTGACGGCGGCCGGCTGCCGCCTGGACCAGCCGGTGTTCTTCTCCTGGCTGGGCGTGACGCTGTATCTGACCACCGACGCCGTGTTCGACACGCTGGCCTTCGTCGCCGGCCTGCCATCGGGCAGCGGCATCGTGTTCGATTACGGCGTGGTGCCCGAGCTGCTCAACCCGATGGAGCGCATGGGCATGGCCTACTTCGCGCAGAAGTACGAGGCCGAGGGCGAACCGTGGATTTCCTACTTTGCGCCCGAGGTGCTGGCCTGCGAGCTGCGCGCCATGGGCTACGGCGCGGTGTCCGATCACGGTGCCGACCAGCTGCGCGCGCGCTATCTAGCAAGCCGCGACGACGGCCTGCGGCTCGGCGGCGGAACGCGTTTGATGAGCGCCGGGGTGGGGCACGGCGCCTAGCGTTCAGGCGACCACGTTGCGCGGCGTCCCGGCCACCCACGCCTCGATATTGTCGATCAGCTGATCCGCGAGCACCTGCATCGCCTGCGAGCTGGCCCAGGCTGAATGCGGCGTCAGGATGAAGTTCGGCAGTCGCAGGTTGAGCAGTACGTTGTCGGCCGGCGGCGGCTCCTGCACCAGCACGTCGAAGCCGGCGCCGGCGATCACGCCGCTGCGCAGGGCGTCGGCCAGCGCGGTCTCGTCCACCAGGCCGCCGCGCGCGGTGTTGATCAGCAGCGCGCCGCGCTTCATGCGTATCAGCTCCTTGGCGCTGATCATGTTGCGCGTCTTGTCGTTCAGCGGCAGGTGCAGGCTGAGGATGTCCGAGGTTTCCAGCAGCTCGTCGAAGCCCACCTCGCGCACGCCGTCGCCGGCGGCATCGGGCAGCGGCGAGCGCGTATGCACGATCACTTCCATGCCGAACGCCTGCGCGATCCGCGCCACCGATTTGCCCAGCGCCCCATATCCCAGCAGGCCAAGACGGCTGCCCGCCAGGTCCGAGATCGGATGGCCGAACAGGCAGAATCGCTCCGACTTCTGCCACAGGCCGGCCTCGATGTCGGCGCGGTAGGCGACCAGCTGCCGGCGCAGCGCCAGCATCAGCGCGAAGGTGTGCTCGGGCAGCGTGTGCACCGCGTAGTTGCGGATGTTGGAGACGACGATGCCGCGCTCGCGGCACGCGGCCAGGTCGATGATGTCGGTGCCGGTGGCCGCCACCGCGATCATCTTCAGTTCCGGCAGTTGTTCCAGGTCTGCCGCACGCAGCGGCACCTTGTTGGTGATGGCGATGCTGGCGCGGGCGCCGCGCAAACGCTGGACGGCGTCGGCCGCCTTGGTGGCCGGATACTCGCTCCACTCGTGCGCGAAGGCAGGCTTGCGGATGGTGGCGATCACGCTGTCGCGGTCGAGGAAAACGATACGGTGGGCTTCAGTCATAGTGCAACCTCAAATGGAACCGGGCGCGCCGGCGGCGGGGCCTTCGGCAGGCGCATGCCCGGATGGTTGGAAAACAGTTCGGCGACCCATTCGACAAACACCCGCACCTTGGCCGACAGGTGGCGGTTCTGCGGATAGACCACATGCACCGGCAGCGGATCGCTGCTCCAGTCGGTCAGCAGTTGTTCGAAGCGGCCGTCCTTGAGCATGGGCTCCATCATAAAGTTCGGCATCTGCACGATGCCCAGTCCCGCCAGGCCGGCTGCCGTGTAGGCGTTGGTGTCGTTGACGGCGATGTGGCCGGGCAGCGCGACCTGGATGCGGTGGCCGTCGCGCGAAAAATCCCAGTCGAACAGTTTGCCCGTGCGCGAGGAAAAATAGTTCACGCAGCGGTGGCGCATCAGCTCATCGGGATGTGCGGGCCGGCCGTAGCGGTCCAGGTAGTCCGGCGTGGCACAGGTGACGAACTGCAGGATGCCCACGCGCCGCGCGATCAGGTTGGAGTCGCCCAGCACGCCGCCGCGCACCGCGCAGTCGACGCCTTCCTCGATCAGGTCGATGGTGCGGTCGCTGCAGCCCAGTTCCAGCTGGATGTCCGGGTAGCGCGTGAAGAAGTCGGGCAGGGCGGGGATCAGCACGTCGCTGGCCAGGCCGGTGGGCGCGTCCACCCGCAGCCGTCCGCTGGGGCTGAGCCGGGTGCGCGACAGCGATTCCTCGGCCTCGCGCACGTCGGACAGAATGCGCAGGCAGCGCTCATAATACGCGGCGCCGTCGGCCGTCACGCTGACCTGGCGCGTGGTCCGGTGCAGCAGCTTGACCGACAGCGTGGCCTCCAGCGCCTGGATCAGCGTCGAGACGGTGGCCTTGGGCAGCTGCATATTGTCAGCCGCGCGCGTGAAGCCGCCGGCGTCCACCACCTGCACAAACACTTCCATCGCTTGTAGTTTATTCATCTTTCCATCCCATTGTTCGGAATCCTGAACAATCAATTCGACATTGCGGTATTTATCAGATTGTAGATCAAGTTTAAGATTGCTGTACTGCACCAAGAAAGTACACGGAAGGAAAGGGGTTCAACATGAAATATCGGAATGGAATTGTTACGACGATCGCCCTGGCGCTGACTTCGGTCGCCCTGGCTAGCGTGGTCTATACCGATGCCTACTCGCAGGCGGCCAAGGCCGAGGCGACCGGCGTTCGTGCCCTGACCCAGGCCGCTGCCGGCGATGCCGCCATCGCCTGCGCCGACACCGCCATGTTGTCCAGCGCCTCGGATACGGTACAGCGATGAGCGCCAACGTCGAGCCATTGCCGCAGCTGTCGGACCTGATCAAGGTCCGCAACCTGGAAGTGCGCGGCGCGGAAGGCCCGTTGGCCGCCCGCCAGTACACCAGCGGCGAGGCCGGCGCCAAGCGCGATACGCTGATCGTGTTCTTCCATGCCGGCGGCTTCAATAGCGGCGACCTGGACGATGCCGACATCTTCCTGCGCCACATGGCCGACGACAGCCAGGAGAGCACCGTGCTGGCCACCGCGTACACGCTGGCGACGGTGCAGCCGTTCCCGGCGGCCGTCGAGGATGCCCACGCCGTGCTGAACTGGGCAAAGAAACACAAGGCCAAGCTGGGCTGGACCGGCAAGCGCCTGGTGGTGGCCGGCATCGAGGCCGGCGCCAACCTGGCGGCGGTGTGCGCGCTGATGTCGCGCGACCGTGGCGGTCCGGCGCTGGCCGGCCAGATCCTGGTGATGCCCATGCTCGATCCGGGCCTGAGCACCTGGTCGATGCGCGAGATGCAGAACGCGCCGGAACTGCTGGACGTGGCCGACGCCTGCGCGGCGGCCTACCGCGGTTACCTGCCGAACGCCGCCGACCGTACCCACCCGTACGCTTCGCCGCTGCAGTCGAGCCGTTTGAAGAACCTGCCGCCGGCACTGATCCTGTCGGCTGAAGACGACCCGCTGCGCGACGAAGCGGAACAATATGGCGCCAAGTTGATCGCCTGTGGAGTCAAGACCACCGTCAACCGAATGCCAGCCGCGGCCCTGAATGAAGCAGGGGCGCGCAACGAATGCGCGTGCAAGTGTTACGCGCTGGGAGAAATCGCCGGTTTCATCGCCGGCCTGGAACGGTCCGAGACGCCTCCAGCCTCATAGGATTCCCCAACCTTTAAGCAGTATCTGCAATCACGTCCCCACTGGCTTGCCGGCGGGGCGCTAGTACCGTGTTTTCTCGCAATTCGTTGAGGGCAACCGGTGCCGCCGTTTCTATTAATAATTTTCATACAAAAAGGAAAGAACATGAAAACCATTAAACAACTCACCGTCGTAGCCCGGCCGCTGGCCGCCGCTATGGCGCTGGCGGGACTGGCCGCTTTCGGCCTCTCCGGTTGCGACGACGCGACCGGCAAGACAGCTGAAGCACCGGCAGCAGCCGGCGGTCCTCCGATTTCGGCCGCAGTGGTCGTCGAGAAAACCATCACCGAGACCCAGGAGTTCTCGGGCCGCCTGGAAGCGATCGAGCAAGTGCAGATCCGTCCGCGCGTGGGCGGCTTCATCACCGCCATCAACTTCAAGCCGGGCAGCGAAGTGAAGAAGGGCGAAGTCCTGTTCGTCATCGATCCACGTCCGTTCCAGGCTGAAGCCAACCGCGCCGAAGCGGCAGCAGGCTCGGCCCGCGCCAAGGCCGAACTGGCCAAGGTGGAACTGGTCCGCGCCGAGAAGCTGCTGGCCGACAAAGCCATCGCCCAGCGCGAATACGACGCCACGGCATCGAACCTGAAGCAGCTGGACGCCGACGCCCGCGCCGCGCAAGCGCTGTACGAAGCGGCCAAGCTGAACCTGAGCTACACCCAGGTGACGTCGCCGATCAACGGCCGCGTGTCGAAAGCGGAAATCACGCTGGGTAACCTGGTCGACGCCTCGGCGGTGCTGACGTCGGTGGTCTCGTTGGACCACATCTACGCTTCCTTCGACGGCGACGAAGACACCTATCTGCGCGTTGGCGCCGCCGCCCACCAGGGCAAGCCGGCCACCGTCAAGATCGGCCTGGCCAACGAAACCGGCTTCCCGCACGAGGGCAAGCTGGAATTCGTCGACAACCAGCTCGATCCACGCAGCGGTTCGGTGCGCATGCGCGCCACCTTCAGCAACACCGACGGCGCGCTGGTCCCCGGCCTGTTCGCCCGCGTGCAGCTGACCGGTTCCACCGGCGCCAAGTCGGCATTGATGATCAACGACCGCGCCATCAGCACGGACCAGAACCGCAAGTACGTGTTCGTGGTCGACAAGGACAACAAGGCCGAGTACCGCCCTGTGGTCCTCGGCCCTGCGATCGACGGCCTGCGCGTGGTGCGCGACGGTTTGAAACCAGGCGAGAAGATCGTCGTCAACGGCCTGCAGCGGGTACGTCCCGGCGCGCCGATCACGCCGACCGTGGTCGCCATGGATGTCGATCCGCTGGCCGCCAACGTGCCGAAAACCGAAGTTAAAAAAGATGAAAAAGTAGCGGCGGTCGTAGCGAAGACCGGCACTTCCAAGGAATAATAAATATGAACATCTCTCGATTTTTCGTCGACAAGCCGATTTTTGCGGCTGTACTGTCGATCATCATCTTCGTCGCCGGCTTGATATCGATCTTCAAGCTGCCGATCTCGGAGTATCCGGACGTGGTGCCGCCATCGGTGGTGGTGCGCGCGCAGTATCCGGGTGCGAATCCGAAGATCATCGCCGAAACCGTGGCCGCGCCGCTTGAGGAACAGATCAACGGCGTCGAGAACATGCTGTACATGTCCTCGCAAAACACCTCGGACGGCGCGCTGGCGCTGACCGTCACCTTCAAGATCGGCACCAACGTCGAGCAGGCCGAAACGCAGGTGCAGAACCGCGTCCAGCGTGCGCTTCCGCGCCTGCCGGAAGAGGTGCGCCAGATCGGTGTGACCACCGTGAAGTCGTCGCCCAACCTGACCATGGTGGTCCACCTGCAATCGCCGAACGGCCGTTACAACGACCTGTATCTGCGTAACTATGCGGTGTTGAACATCAAGGACCAACTGGCCCGCCTGCCCGGCATGGGCGAGGTGCAGCTGTTCGGTTCCGGCGACTACGCGATGCGTATCTGGCTGGACCCGCAGAAGGTCGCGCAGCGTGGCCTGACCGCCAGCGACGTCGTCGCCGCGATCCGCGAGCAGAACGTGCAAGTGGCTGCTGGTGTGATCGGCCAGGGCCCGACCAAGGGTGCCGACTTCCAGCTGACCGTGAACACGCAAGGCCGTCTGCAAAGCGAAGAAGAATTCGGCAACATCATCCTGAAGACCAACGGCGACGGCGCGGTAACGCTGCTCAAGGACGTGGCCCGCATGGAGATGGGTTCCAACTCCTACGCACTGCGCTCCCTGCTGAACAACAATTCGGCTGTGGCGATCCCCATTTTCGAAGCACCTAACGCCAACGCGCTGCAGCTGTCGGCCGACGTGCGTGCGACGATGGCCCGCCTGTCGAAAGATTTCCCGGAAGGCGTCACTTACAGCGTTGTATATGACCCGACCCAATTCGTGCGCGAATCGATCCGCGCCGTGATCCACACCCTGGTCGAAGCGATCATTCTGGTGGCACTGGTGGTGATCGTGTTCCTGCAAACCTGGCGCGCATCGGTGATTCCGCTGCTGGCCGTTCCCGTGTCGGTGGTGGGTACCTTCGCCGTCATGCTGGGCTTTGGCTTCTCGATCAACACCTTGTCGCTGTTCGGCCTTGTGCTGGCCATCGGTATCGTGGTCGATGATGCGATCGTGGTGGTGGAGAACGTCGAGCGTAATATCCAGAACGGACTGTCGCCGCATGACGCGACCATCCAGGCGATGAAAGAGGTGAGTGGTCCGATTATCGCCATCGCCCTGGTGCTGTGCGCCGTGTTCGTGCCGATCGCTTTCGTATCGGGCCTGTCCGGCCAGTTCTACAAGCAGTTCGCGCTGACCATCGCCATCTCGACCGTGATCTCGGCATTCAGCTCGCTGACGCTGGCTCCTGCGTTGTCGGCCGTGCTGCTGCGTCCACACGACGCACCGAAAGATGCGCTGACCCGCTTGATGGACAAGATCTTCGGCCGCTTCTTCGGCTGGTTCAACCGCGTCTTCGGCCGCGCCTCGCACAGCTATGAAACCGGCGTGACCGGCGTGTTGAAACGCAAAGGCGGTTCGCTGATCGTGTACGCCGTGCTGGCTGTCGCGGCAGGCTTCATGTTCAAGATCGTGCCACCGGGCTTCGTTCCAGCGCAGGACAAGCAGTACCTGATCGGCTTCGCCCAGCTGCCGGACGCCGCCTCGCTGGACCGTACCGACGCCGTGATCCGCAAGATGTCGGACATCGCCAAGGACATTCCGGGCGTGGCTGATTCGGTGGCTTTCCCTGGCCTGTCGATCAACGGCTTCACCAACGCGCCCAACGCCGGTATCGTGTTCACCCCACTGAAACCGTTCGAAGAGCGTACCAAGAAGAGCGAATCGGCTGAAGCGATTGCCGCTGAAATCAACAAGCGCATGGGCGCCATCGAAGGTGCGTTCGTGATGGTGCTGCCACCGCCGCCAGTCAATGGCCTGGGCACCACCGGTGGTTTCAAGGTGATGATCGAAGACCGCGACAACCTGGGTTACGACGCGCTGTACAAGGCGATCCAGGCGGTGCAGATGAAGGCATGGCAGAACCCGAAACTGGCCGGCGTCTTCTCGAGCTACCAGATCAACGTTCCGCAGCTGTTCGCCGACGTCGACCGCGCCAAGGCCAAGCAACTGGGCGTGCCGCTGCAGACGATCTACCAGACCTTGCAGATCAATCTGGGCTCGCTGTATGTGAACGACTTCAATCAGTTCGGCCGTACCTATCAGGTGCGTGTCCAGGCCGACCAGCAGTTCCGTTCGCACGCTGAAGACATCGCCCAGCTCAAGGTCCGCAACGACAAGGGCGAGATGATTCCGCTGTCGTCGCTGATGCGCGTGAAGGACAGCTATGGCCCGGACCGCGTACAGCGCTACAACGCCTACGTCGCAGCCGAGATCAATGGTGGCGCCGCTCCTGGCATCTCGTCGGGCGAAGCGCAGGCCGAGATGACCAAGATCCTCAACGAGGTTCTGCCTAAGGGTATCGGCTACGAATGGACGGAACTGGTGTACCAGGACATCCTGTCCGGTAACACGATGATGTATGTGTTCCCACTGTGCGTGCTGCTGGTGTTCCTGGTGCTGGCCGCGCAATACGAGAGCTGGACCCTGCCGCTGGCGGTGATCCTGATCGTGCCGATGTCGATCTTCTGCGCGCTGGTCGGCGTGAAGCTGACCCACGGAGATAACAACGTCTTTACGCAGATTGCCTTGTTCGTGCTGGTCGGATTGGCCTCGAAGAACGCGATTCTGATCGTGGAGTTTGCACGCGAACTGGAACACCATGGCCGTACCATTGTCGAAGCCGCGCTGGAAGCTTGCCGCCTGCGTCTGCGTCCGATCCTGATGACGTCGATCGCATTCATCATGGGCGTGCTGCCGCTGGTGTTCTCGCACGGTGCGGGTTCGGAAATGCGTCATGCGATGGGTGTGGCGGTGTTTGCCGGCATGCTGGGCGTGACCTTCTTCGGCCTGTTCCTGACGCCGGTGTTCTATGTCCTGCTGCGCAAGCTGGCGGTACGCATGGAGAAGAAAAAACCTGCCGTGGCCGGCGACGCCGCCGCGGTAAAACTGGAAGGGACCCATTAATATGAGCACCTCGATGAACAAGCTGCATATGATCGCTAAGGGTGTGGCGCCTGTATTGGCAGCCTTGCTGATGACCGCATGCGCCGCGCCGGAATTCAAGCAGCCCGCGATGGACGTGCCGGTCGCGTTCAAGGAATCGCAGTTGCCGGCGGCCGTCAAGGTCGCCGCCGACGGCAGCACCTGGAAACAGGCGCAAGCCGCCGAAGCGCAGCCGCGCGGCGAGTGGTGGCTGGCCTTCAACGATCCAGCCCTCAATGAGCTGATCGCCGAAGCCACCCGCGCCAACGCCAACCTGGCCGTGGCCGCGGCCCGGGTCAAGCAGGCCCGCGCCATCGCCGGCATCGCCGAAGCGGACCGCATTCCGCAGGTCGGCGTCAACGTTGGCGCCCAGCGTCAACGCCAGTCCGATTTGGCGCTTGGCCTGCCGGCCGGTACGCCGGTCGCTCCGGGCAACGCGTTCACCGCCAACCTGACGGCGAGCTACGAGGTCGATCTGTTCGGCCGCGTATCGTCGAACGTCAGCGCCGCCCGCAACGACGCCGCTTCCGTGGAAGCGACCTACCGTTCGGTGCTGCTGTCGGTGCAGGCCGATGTGGCGCAGACCTACTTCCGTCTGCGCGCCACCGACGCCGAGCTGGAAACGCTGAACCGCACGGTGCAGACCCGCGAGGAAAACGTCAAGGTCAACCAGCGTCGTTTCGACCTGGGCGACATCGGTGAATTCGACCTGTCGCGTGCCAAGACCGAGCTGGCGACATCGCGCGCCGAAGCCATCGGCCTGCAACGCCAGCGCGTAACGACCGAGCATGCGCTGGCGGTCCTGCTGGGCAAACCGGCGGCCAGCTACACGGCCGGCGCCAGCCCGCTGCTCGACACCTCGCTGCTGCCGGTGATACCGGCGGGCCTGCCGTCGTCGCTGCTGGAGCGCCGTCCCGACATCGCTTCGGCGCAGCGCGCGATGGAAGCGTCCAACGCCCGCATCGGCGTGGCCAAGTCGGCGATGTTCCCGGCGCTGGTCTTGAACGCCAACGCCGGCGGCGCCTCGGGCAACACCGTCGCCGACGTGTTCAAGTGGAGCAGCCGTTCGTGGGTGCTGGGCGCGCTGATGTCGATGCCTTTGATCGACGGTGGCCGCAACAAGGCCAATATCACGCGCAGCGAAGCGGCGCTTGAGGAATCGGTTGGAACGTATCGCCAGAGCGTGCTGGTGGCTTTCGCGGAAGTGGAAGACAACCTGGCCGGCCTGCGTATCCTGGCTGGCCAGACCGCGCAGATCGAAGACGCGGTGGTGTCGGCGCGCCGTTCGGCCGACCTGGCGCAGAAGCTGTACACGGCCGGCCGTTCGAGCTACCTCGATCTGCTGGACGCGCAGCGCAACCTGGCATCGGTGGAGCGCAGCGCGGTGCAGTTGCGCGGCAATCGCGCGGTGACCACCGTGGCGCTGATCCGCGCGCTGGGCGGCGGCTGGGATGGCGCCAACGCGCCGGAGAAAGTCGCACAGCGATAAGCTGAACAGCCAACGAAAAACCCCGCCAGCACTGAACGCGTTCAGGCTGGCGGGGTTTTTTTATGTCCGCGGTGGGCTGGGGGCCACCGCGAATGACATGATTACTTCGTTACGACCGGTGCCGGCGCGGCGGCTGCTGCTTCAGCTTTCTCGGCCTTGGCGTGGGCCTTGGCTTTGGTCTTGTGAGCCTTGGCGTGAGCGTCGGCCTTTTCGGCCTTCTCATCGGCCTTGGCGACGGCTACGTCTTTCTTGGCATCGGCTTCGACCTTGGCGGTTTTCGCTTCGGCTTTCACGGCGGTCTTGGTTTCCTTGGCGGTGGCTTTGGCATCGGTCTTGGCTTCCTTGGCTTCCGCTTTCACGGCGGCTGGAGCGGCTGGAGCGGTTGCTGGGGTCTGTGCAAAAGCTGCGGTAGCGAACAGGCCGGCGATCAGGGTAGCGATAAGTTTGTTCATGATGAAATCCTCATTCAGGTTGATGTAGAGCCGGGACAATTCCCGTGTCACTGAGCGAAAAACGCCGCCCGGAGCGCCACCGTTGACGGGCTTTACATTCGCTTACAAGCCCTCCAAATTGCTTACATGTTCGCCAACGCACAGAGTCGGCGGCGGCCGCGGCATAATCTGGTGACATGGAAGCCTCGCTGAAAACCTACAAGTCCAAGCGCAATTTCGCGATCACGCCTGAACCGGCCGAAGGGGGCGAGGATGGCGGCGAGGCGCGCGCTTTCGTCATTCAAAAACACTGGGCCAGCCGGCTGCATTACGATTTCCGGCTGGAGCTCGATGGCGTGATGGTCAGTTGGGCCGTACCTAAAGGCCCCAGCTACGACACGCACGACAAGCGCATGGCCGTGCATGTCGAAGATCATCCGATTTCGTACAACGATTTCGAAGGCACCATACCGCCCAAGCAGTACGGCGCGGGCAAGGTGATTATCTGGGATCGCGGCGTGTGGACGCCCTTGAGTGATCCGCGCAAGGCGCTGGCGGAGGGGAATCTGAAGTTCGAGCTGTCGGGCCACAAGATGCACGGCCGCTGGGCGCTGGTGCGTATGAAGGGCAAGGGCGAGAAGCAGGAGCCCTGGCTGTTGATCAAGGAGAAGGACGACTACGCGCGGCCCGCGGCCGAGTTCAGCGTGGTGGACGAAATGCCGGATTCCGTCAAAGCGCTGCCGGCGGCCGGTAAAAGCCAGCCCGGGCACGGCGCGGCGCATGTCGTCCCCGCGCCGAAAGCCGCCTTGTCGGAGGCGCCCCCCGCCGGCCTGCCGGAGACGCTGTCGCCGCAACTGGCGACGCTGGTCGATGGTCCACCGTCGTCTCCCGAAGACTGGCTATTCGAAATCAAATTCGACGGCTATCGCCTGCTCACGCGTGTCGAAGGCAGGGACATACGCCTGATCACGCGCAACGGCAACGACTGGACCCACCGCTTGCAGGCGCTGCACGCGGCCATCGCCCAAATGAAGCTGCCCAACGGCTGGTACGACGGCGAGATCGTCGTCCACGATGAAAACGGCCGTCCGGACTTCGGCCTGCTGCAAAACGCCTTCGACGAAAACAACCCGGCAGATATCGTCTACTTCGTGTTCGATATTCCATTCCACAATGGCCACGACCTGCGCCACACGCCGCTGGAGCAGCGCCGCGCGATCCTGCAAGCGCTGCTCGACAAAAAGCCGTCGGACACCGTCCGCCTCAGTTCCGCGCTGGACGCAGGCCCGCAGGAGATGATTGCCGCCGCGTGCAGCATGGGCCTCGAGGGCATCATCGGCAAGCGGCGCGACAGCATCTACACGGCGCGCCGCAGCGGCAGCTGGATCAAACTCAAATGCGGCCAGCGGCAGGAATTCGTCATCGGCGGCTACACCGATCCTCAAGGCTCACGCAGCGGTTTCGGCTCGCTGCTGCTGGGGACTTACGACAAGGACGGCAAGCTGCACTACGCCGGCAACGTCGGCAGCGGCTTCAATGCCGGCACGCTGCAGGACATCAAAGCTAAAATGGACAAGCTGGCGGCGGATAAAAGTCCATTCACCCCCAGCCGCGAGATTGACAAGAGGGCCCACTGGCTCAAGCCCACGCTGGTGGCGGAGGTCAGCTTCGGCGAGTGGACGCATTCGGGCTCGATCCGCCACGCGGTCTTCAAGGGCCTGCGCAAGGATAAGATAGCCGACGCCATCGTGCGCGAAGTGCCGGCCCACCTGAAGGAGGAAACAGACATGCAGCCAGCAGGCACAGTGCAGGGCAAGCTGCCCGCCTCACTCAAGGTCACCAATCCCGACCGCGTGATCGATAAAGAAAGCGGCGCCACCAAGATCACGCTGGTGCGCTACTACGCGCTGGTCGGCGCATTGATACTGCCGCATCTGAAGGGGCGCCCCGTCTCGCTGGTGCGCGCGCCGGCGGGCGTCGGCGGCGAACTGTTCTTCCAGAAGCATGCCGAAATCAACAAGCTGCCCGGCGTCAAACAGCTCGATCCCGCGCTCGATCCCGATCACCCGCCAATGTTGGAAGTCTCGAGCGAACAAGGCCTGCTGTCGGCCGCCCAGTGGAACGTGGTGGAGCTGCACACGCAAAACGCCAACGCCTCCAGCTACGAAAAGCCCAACCGCATGGTGTTCGACCTCGACCCCGGCAAGGGCGTCAGCTGGACGCAGATGCAGGAGGCGGCCCAGCTGATGCACGCCTTCCTCGATCAGCTGGGCCTGCCGGCCTTTCTGAAAACCAGCGGCGGCAAGGGCTTGCATGTGGTGGTGCCGGTCAAGCCGGGCTACGGTTGGGACGACGTCAAGGACTTTTCGCAAGCCATCGTCGCCCACATGGCGGAGCATCTGCCCGAACGCTTCGTGTTGAAGAGCGGGCCGCGCAACCGGGTCGGCAAGATCTTCATCGACTATCTGCGCAACGGGCGGGGCGCCACTACGGTCGCCGCCTGGTCGGCGCGCAGCCGTCCGGGCCTGGGCATTTCGGTGCCGCTGGCGTGGGATGAGCTGGACGGGCTGCACGCCGCCGACCAGTGGACGGTCGCCAACGTGCACACGCGGCTCGATGTCGGCAACGCGCCTTGGGACGATTACGCGAAGTCCGCCAAGGGATTGGCGGCAGCGATGCGCGTCATCGGGTTCAAACCTGGCAAGGCCTGATTCTTTAATTTCTATAATTAAATTATTATTTAATATTGACAACAGTTGTTGTTGATGTTTTAATGACGAATCGACATATATTCCAGGACCCTCCAGATGAAAAAGCTGCCAATGTTGTTAGCCGGTTTGAGCCTGTTCGGTTCGGCCCAGGCTACCGTCTACCAATTTGATTTCACTGCAAAAATCCAGGAGATGGTCGAGTTTTCGCCAATGACGTTTGACGGCGGCCCAGTTACTTCCAGCAGCGTGTCGGGCAGCAACGTTTCGGTCGGGGACATCATCAGCGGCCACTTCAGCTATGACACCGAGACCGCCTTGTTCAGCAATAAGGGCGGCACCGTCATGTATTCCGCGCCTGGAGCCCTGAACACGTTGAGCGCCAGCATCGGTGGCGGCAACGTCGCCTTGAGCGACGCCAGCTACAGCAGCACCAATGTGCAGGTCGCCAATAACGCCGCCACACTGGGCGGAGCGGACAGCTTCGGCATCGCCAACGTCTCGGCCAATGCCTACGCGTCGGAGATGATGGCGTTGAGTTTCTTCGATAAATCCGGCCAGGCCCTGAACGCCACGACCATGCCGGGGCAATTGGACTTCGCCAGTTTTAACCGGTCGACTTTCTACTACACGTATTCCTCCAACGCGACCCACGCGATGATGGGCGCGAACGGCGCGCTGACGTCGGTAACGTTCACGCAGGTGCCGGCGCCGGTTCCCGAGCCGGAAACCTACGCCATGCTGCTGGCCGGCCTGGCTGCAATCGGCTGGAAAGGGCGTCGCCGCTAAGCGGCCGCCTTGGTGCGCCGGCGCTTCGGGGCCGGCCGCTTGCCCAGGCTGTCCTGCAGCAGCGCCACCAGGTCCACCACGTTCGACGACTTGGCCGCCTTGCTTTCCGGTTCGGCGGTGGTGATGGTCTTGGTCTGGCCGGCCTTCACCTTCTTCTTCACCAGCGCCAGCACGTCATCCTTGTAGGTGTCGTGGTACTGCTCCGGCTTCCACGGCTCGCTCATGCCTTCCACCAGCGACAGCGCCATCTGCAGCTCCTTGTCGCTGATGCCGGCCGCCTTCAGCGTGGCGGGCGGCAGCTTCAATTCCTCCGCGCTGCGGATCTCGTTCGCATAGCGCAGCGTGTTCAGCACGATCTTGTCTTCATCGCAGACCAGCGCGCACAAGTGCTGCTTGGTGCGGATCACAACCGTGGCGATGCCGATCTTGCCGGCTTTGCGCAGCGTCTCGCGCAGCAGCGCGTACACCTTGGCGCCGCCGCGCGAGGGCGCCAGGTAGTAGGGCTGTTCGAAGTAGGTCAGCGGCACGTCGGCCGCATCGACGAAGGCCAGGATGTCGATGGTCTGCGTGGCCTCGACGTTGGCGCGCTTCAGGTCTTCGTCTGACAGCACCACGTACTCATTGTCCTGGTACTCGTAGCCCTTGACGATATCGTCCCAGGTGACGTCCTTGCCGGTGTTCTTGTTATAGCGCTTGTAGCCGACCGGCGAAAAGTCGCGCCGGTCCAGCATCGTCAGATCCAGTTCGTGCTCCTGCACGGCCGAATACATCTCCACCGGAATGTGCACCAGGCCGAAGCTGATCGCGCCTTTCCATAACGCCCGCGCGGCCATGGCTTACTCCCCGACGCTGCCGGTGACCGGCAGCACGATCCCGGTGATGTAGCTGGAGCAGCAGGGCGCGGCCAGGAACACGTAGGCCGGCGACAGCTCCTGCGGTTGCGCGGGACGCTGCATGTCGGTGCTGGCGCCAAACTGCGCCACCTTGTCGGCCGGGGCGTCGGCAGGGTTGAGCGGTGTCCACACCGGGCCGGGCGCGATGGCGTTGACCCGTATGCCATGCTCCAGCAGGTTGGACGCCAGCGACATCGTGAACGCGTGGATCGCGCCCTTGGTGGTCGAATAATCCAGCAGGTGCTTCGATCCCTTCAAGCCGGTGACCGAGCCGGTATTGATGATGGCCGCGCCGCGCTTCAGGTAGGGCAGCACGGCCTTGGCCATGTGGAAGTAGCCATAGACGTTGGTCTTCATGGTCAGGTCGAAGCGTTCCTCGGTCAGGTCGGTGAGCGATGCCGCGTGCTCCTGGAAGGCGGCGTTGTTGACCAGGATGTCGAGCCGGCCGAAGCGCTCGTGCACCTGCTCGGCGGCGTCGCGGCAGAACGCCGGGTCGCGCACGTCGCCGGGCAGCAGCAGGCAGCTCTGGCCTTCGGCTTCGACGTAGCGCTTGGTGTCGTTGGCGTCCTCGTCTTCCTCGTTCAGGTAGACGATGGCCACGTCCGCGCCTTCGCGCGCATACAACACGGCCACCGCGCGGCCAATGCCCGAATCGCCACCGGTGACGATGGCCACCATGCCATCGAGCTTGCCGCTGCCGCAGTAGGCCGGCGCCAGGAATTCCGGCTTCAGCTGCATGTCCGCCTCCAGTCCCGGCTTTTCCAGGTGCTGGGCCGGCAGCGGTGTGCCCGGATAGTCGTGCTGCGTGGTCTGCACCGGACCCTGGCGCTGGCCGAGCTGGCTGGAGCGCGGCTCCTGCTTGCTGCGGGCGTCGGATTGGTCCTGGCGCTGCTGGATATCGCGCTGCATGCTGCCGGCGCCGGAATCCGGTTGGTTTTTAATGTCTGCCATGGTATTTTCCCTCCGAACGGACAGTATTGACGCCGCCGCGTGCCGGGACGGTGCGCTCGTTCACACATGCGGCATATCGGCTGCGCAAAAGAAGTTGCCCAAGGAAATTATCTGGTCTCCATTGCAAAAAATATTGCTTTTTATGAACTTTATGGCACACTAGTGCCGGGGATATATTTTTAACATCATAAGAGTGCCTGGGAGTAACATAATGTCGGACCGGACCAATAGCGTAGGCGTATTTTTTAACGCCAGTGGCGAGCGGCGCTCGGAATTTCAGGCCTGCTGCGGAGAGATGTTCTCCCAGCTGACCATGACGGAGCATGTCGAAGCGACGGCCGCTGCGCTGGGCAAGCGCCACGTGGATTTGCTGGTGGTGGACCTGAACGGCTATGAGCAGTTGAGCGAGCTGGCCGGCATCGGCACCCTGATCCGGGGCCGCGCGGGCGCGCCGGTGCTGGTGCTGTGTTCGTACGAGCGCAGCGCCTGGCTGCCGGAGCTGATGACCTACGGCCAGTTCGACTACCGCATCTGCCCGGTCCTGAGCGACGAGCTGCAACAGGCCGTGCAACAGGCGCTGGCGGTGCCGGCCGACGCCGCAGCCGCCCTGCAGCAAGCCTTGCTGGACAAGGAAAAGGAACTGCGCGACCTGTTGGGCGTGCAGCGCAGCCTGCAGCGCGCGCTGAGCGGCATCGACACCATCGAATCGATGTCGGCGCAGATCTGCCTGGCGCTGTGCAATTTCCCTGGCGTGCGCCATACCGCCGTGCTGCACATGAAGGAGCGGGGCGACCTGCAACTGGTGGCGCAGGAATCGCGCAACCACCTGGACCTGGCGCGCCTGCTGCAACGGCGCGACCGCCTGCTGCAATCGCCGCTGCGCGAGGTGTTCCCGCCGCTGCTGGCGGTGGCGCGCGGCGAGATGGTGCTGCTGGACGCGCCGGAAAAAGCCGGCGACCCCGAACTGGCGATGATGCTGCACGACCGCTGCGTGCGCATGGTGCTGGCGCTGCCGCTACGCACCGAGCCGGGCAGCCCTGAGCTGGGCGCGATCTGCCTGATGTTCGACCGCCACATCACCTTCTCGCGCGAGCAGTTCGCGTGCTTCGCCAGCCTGGCGCAGTTCGTCAGCTTCGGCCTGGGCATGAGCGAGTTGAAGCACCGGAACGAAGAGCTGACCGGCCAGATTTCACTGATCAGCACCATCGACAGCGTCACCGGCGCCGCCAACCGCCGCGCCGGCGAGGACATGCTGGACAACGAGATTCGCCGCGCCCGCCGTTACGGGTTGCCGCTGGCGGTGCTGTCGTTCGACGTCGCCAGCTTCCAGTCCGAAAACGATTTATACGGTTCTCCGGTCGGCGACCCGACGCTGCGTGCGGTGGCCGATATCGTCAAGGGCCGGTTGCGCACCTCGGACCTGCTGGCCCGTATGCGCGGCGAAGAGTTCCTGGTGATCGCCACCCATACCACGGCGGCCGATGCCGTGCGGCTGGCGGAAAAGCTGCGCGCGGCGATCGCCGAAGCGGACCTGCCGCGCGCCACCGGGGTGGTGGTCAGCCTGGCCGTGGCCCAGGTGGAGGCGGACGAGGGCGGCGCCACGGTGCTCGACCGGCTCGACGCCACGCTGCACCGCGCCAAGCGCGTCGGCCGCAACTGCATCGAGCTGGCCGGGTAAGGCCAGACTCTACCGCCGCGGTTCGCCGAACCAGCGCGCCGCGGCGGCGGCCAGCGTCTCCTCGTCAGGCGCGGTCTCGGCGGCCCAGGCCACGCAACCGTCGGGACGCACCAGCACCGCGCTCAGGCCCAGCGTGTCCCTGGCGCCGCTGGCGACATACTCGAAACGCTCGTCCCAGCGGCTGGCCCACGCCTGCCACGGCTTGCGCGCGTCGAAGTCCAGCAGCAGGCCGCGCCCCGCGCCTAGCCGCTCACCCAGCGTCGTCCCGTCGGCCAGTTCGAAGTCGGGAGCGCTGCGGCCTGCCAGCGGATGGCCGCCGCCCACATCGTAACGAAGCGCGACACCCCAGACCCTGCCGGCGAAGTAGGTCGCGCCGTCGCGCGTGCCGGCCAGGTCGCGGACAATGGCTTCAAGCGCGCGCGCGTGCGGGCTGGGACGCATCAGCGCGACCTGGGCGCGCGACCAGTCCAGCACCTGCGCGCCGACTGGATGGCGTTCGCTCGAGTAGCTGTCCAGCAGGCCGGCCGGCGCGGTGCCGCGTATGGTGGCGGCGAGCTTCCATCCCAGGTTCATCGCGTCGCCCAGGCCGAGGTTGAGGCCTTGCCCGCCCAGCGGCGAGTGGATATGCGCGGCGTCGCCGGCCAGCAGCACCCGCCCGTCGCGATAGCCGGCCGCCTGGAAGGCGCGGTCGGTCCAGGTGGTCGCCAGGTTGAGAGACGTCAGCGTGACATCGGTGCACGAGACGCGGCGCAGCACCGCCTGCACCAGCTCCAGCGTGACCGGCTGCGTGCGGTGGAACGCGCCGCCGTCGAATTCGACCATCGCTATCGTGCCGGGCCGGGACTGGAAATACATGCCGGTCGGCGTGTAGTGGCGGCCAATGCGCAGCTTTTCAGGATCGACCAGTTCCACCTGGACCGAATAGCCGGTGAACTCCGGTTCGGTGCCGGTGAACGTGAAGCGGCCGGCTTTGCGCACCGTGCTGCGGCCACCGTCGCAGGCGACGAGCCAGCGGGCGCGGATCGTTTGGCCGCCGGCCCGTATCGACACTTCATCGCCGGACTGCTCGAAGCCGTCGACATCGGCGCCGCGCCGGATCTCCGCGCCCATCATGGCGGCGCGCGCGGCCAGGGTCGTTTCGATGTGCTCCATCTCGGCCGCCGCGTTGGTGTCGGCGGGATTGGGCAGGCGGTACGGCCATTGCGAGGTGTCGATGTTGGCATGGTCGAGCGGGATGCCGGCGAAATGGCCGGCCTGGTGGCGCTGCTGCGGTGAAGCGGGCGGCGCGATGTCGTTCAGCAGGCCGCGCCGGTAAAAGGCTTCGATGGTCGGCACGGATAATCCGCGCATGCCAAATGGCAGGCGCTTGAGGGGAGAGCGCGGGTCTTCGGCCCGCTCCAGCACCAGCACCGGGATGCCGGCGAGGCGCAATTCGCAAGCCAGAAACAGGCCGACCGGCCCGGCGCCGGCTATGACGACGTCATAAATCATGGGAACTCCTTCAGCGCACACGCGCCGAAAATGTACAGCAAAAAAAAGGAAGACGCAGGCACAAAGCAGCATGCCGCCCTTGCGGCGGCATTGTGTCCAGCGGATAGGCTCAGGGAAGCGAGCGATGGGGGGAGGGCAACCTCAATTGGTAACTGTGCTTATTGCACCTCCGTGATGGTGGATAAAAAACCGCTCGGTGTCAAGCCGCCGGCGTGAACGTCTCCAGCACCGTCGCCACGCCCTGGCCGCCGCCGATGCACTGCGCGGCCAGCGCATAGCGGCCGCCGGTACGCGCCAGCAGCGCCGCCGCCTTGCCGGTGATGCGCGCGCCGGTGGCGCCCAGCGGATGGCCGATGGCCATGCCGCCGCCGTCGATGTTCAACACCTCCGGCCGGATACCCAGCTCGCGCACGCAGGCCAGGGCCTGCGAGGCGAAGGCTTCGTTGATCTCCGCCACATCGATGTCGCTCGCCTGCAGGCCGGCCAGCTTCAGTGCCTTTTGCGTCGCCGGAATCGGGCCGATCCCCATCAGCGCCGGATCGCAGCCCACCGCCGCCATCGCGACGATGCGCGCGCTGGGCTTCATGCCGTGTTTGAGGGCGAAGGCTTCGCTGGTGACCAGCACCGCCGAGGCGCCGTCGGTCAGCGGCGACGAGGTGCCTGCCGTGACCACGCCATGCTCCGGATCGAACACCGGCTTCAGGCCCGCCAGCGCTTCGACCGTGGTGCCGGGGCGGATGCAGCCGTCTTCGGCGACCACTTCGCCGGTGGCGGTGGCGATAGGGATGATTTCATCGGCCAGCAAGCCGGCGGCGCGGGCGCTGGCCGCCTTCTGGTGCGACTGGAAGGCCAGCAGCTCCTGGTCGGCGCGCGACACCTCGTATTTGCGGGCGACGTTTTCGGCGGTGTCGCCCATGCTGATGTAGGCGTCGGTCTGCGCCAGCAGTTGCGGGTTGGCCGAGAAATTGTAGCCGCCCTGCGGCACCATCGTCATCGATTCGACGCCGACGCACAGATAAGCCTCGCCCAGTCCCGCTTCGATCTGCGCGGCGGCGATGTGGATGGCCGACATCGACGAGCCGCAGAAGCGGTTGATCGTCATGCCCGGCACCTCATGCGGAAAGCCGGCCAGCAGCGAGACAATGCGCGCCAAGTTGTTGCCCTGCGCGGATTCCGGATAGGCGCAGCCGAGGATCACATCGTCCAGCAGCTTTGTGTCCAACCCGGTGCGGTGCATCAGGCCTTGCACCACCTGGGCGCCCAGGTCGTCGGGACGGACTTCGGCCAGCTTGCCCTTGCGGGCGAAGTGGAAGGGCGAACGGGCATAGGCACTGATGACAGCTTTCATGGCGACACTCCTTTTTGATGATGGTCATAATGATTGATATATTACGCTCATCATGTATGATGTCAATGGGTGTCAATGCATGTGACGACGGAGGCGAATATGAAGGTCAGCAGGGAACAAGTGGCGCTCAACCGCGAGCGCATCGTGGAAACGGCGGCGCGGCTGTTCCGCGAAAAAGGGTATGACGGCATTGGCGTGGCCGACCTGATGAAGAGCGCCGGCCTGACGCACGGCGGTTTCTACGGCCATTTCGCCTCCAAGGAAGACTTGCTGGCCGAGGCCACCGCGCATGCGCTCAAGCGCTCCGTTGATCGCTGGCGCGGCTACCTGGAGCAGGACGCGGACACCGCCCTGGACAAGATCGGCGCCGGCTACCTGTCGGCCAAGCATCGCGACGGTCCCGCCAACGGCTGCTCCGTGACCTCGCTGGGCGCTGACATCGGGCGCCTCGGCCCCAAGGCCCGCCACGCGCTGACCGAAGGCGCCAGCGCGCAGATGGCCGTGCTCGAACAGCTGATGCCGGGCGCCGACGACGCCGACAAGCGCCGCCAGGCTTTGGCAACCTACGCCGCCCTGGTCGGCGCCATCGTGCTGTCGCGCGCGGTGGACGACGAGGCCCTGTCGCTGGAAATCCTGCAGGCGGTGCAGGCGTCGCTGCCGCCACGTTGACCGCAGGTCTTCTTATGCGTTTTTTGGATTAGCTTATGAAAAAAACGCATTAGGGTCTGGGCCGCAGCGGGCCGATCGCGTAGACTGGCGGTATTTTCCAGCTCCACGGACCGACCATGCTGCATTGGCTGAAGCACTACCGGCGCCCGCTGCTGGTCGGCGATCTCTCCGCCGGCCTGGTGGTGGCGATGATGATGATCCCGCAGGCCACCGCCTACGCGCTGGTGGCCGGGTTACCGCCGGTGGCGGGGCTGTATGCCAGCATCCTGCCTCCGATCGCCTACGCGCTGTTCGGCAGCAGCATGACGCAGTCGGTGGGGCCCATGGCCATCATCGCGCTGATGACGTCCACCGCGATCGCACCCCTGGCCCCGGCCGGCTCCGCGCTGGCCGGCGTGCTGGCGGCGCAGCTGGCGCTGATCTCCGGCGCGGCCCTGCTGCTGTGCGGGCTGCTGCGCATGGGCTTCCTGGCCAACTTCTTTTCCCGTCCGGTGATGAGCGGCTTTACGGTCGGCTCGGCGCTGGTCATCGCGTTCAACCAGCTGCATCCCCTGCTCGGGGCCGAGCCGCCGCACCTGCACCTGCCCAGCGCCGTGCTGGGCGTCGGCGCGCTGCTGGTGCTGGTGTTGTCCCGGCTATACCTGGCCGGCCTGCTCAAGCGTTTCGGCCTGAAGCCGGCCGCCGCCGACGTCGCCGCCAAGCTGATGCCGATGATGGTGGTGTTGGCCGGCATCGCGCTGATGGCCACCACCGGCCTGGGCGAACAGGGCGTGCGCACCGCCGGCGCCATCCCCGGCGGCCTGCCGCGGCTGAACCTGGCCACCTCGGCCCCGCACTGGAAGGCGCTGCTGCAACCGGGGCTGCTGATCGGCTTTATCATTTTCCTGACGTCGATGTCGTCGGCGCAGTCGCTGGCGCTCAAGCGCAACGAGAAGCTGGTCAGCAACCATGAGCTGATCGGCCTGGGCGCGGCCAACGTGGCCAGCGCCTTGAGCGGCGGCTTCCCCGTCACCGGCGGCCTGTCGCGCTCCGCCGTCAACTACGCGGCCGGCGCGCACACGCCGCTGTCGAGCATCGTCACCGCCGCGCTGCTGGCCGCCGCGCTGGTCG
>NZ_WWCX01000087.1:0-26868 GCF_009857655.1 Duganella vulcania | reverse complement strand
GGCGCGGACGCATCGGCCAGCATGGCCCGCAGCGCTTGTTCCATCGGCCACAGCGGCGGAGCCAATGAGGCCAGGGCCGGCCGGGCGGCTAGGGCGCCCAGGCGGAAGTCGCGCAGCGTGCCGGCCAGTCCCGGCAGGAGCCGTTCCAGTTGCGCGTCGGCCGCGCGCGCCTCGAGCAGGTGATAGCAGGCCCGCACCCAGGCATTCTCCCGCCACGGGTAGTGCAAGGCGCTGCCGCGTGCGGCGCGCATGGCCTGCAGCAGCAGCATCAGGCGGTAGCGTGACAGCGCCGCTGTTTCCGTCGTGTCGACCACGATCGCGCGCGGCAGCCAGATGCCGCCGCCATCGGTGGCCGGCAGCGCACTGCTGGCTGGCGGTGCTTCGTGGCGGCGCAGGAGCTTGTCGAGGAAGGTGCGGGGCGGCGGCGGCTGCGAGGGATGCAGCGGGAAGACGCGGCCGAACACGGCATGCGCCAGCAGATCCAGGCGCGGCGCCACATCGCTCAATTCCAGCTGGCGCACCCCGGCGCGCGGCCGGTGGCGCCGCCAGTACGCTTGCATGAACGTGGTGGCGTGCAGCGCGGCATCGGTAATGACGTCTTCCGCCTCCGCCATGGCTAGTTGAAACTGGCGCCGACCAGGTCCCGCATGGCGCCCACCAGGGCCGGTTCGTCGGACAGCGGTGCGACGATCGCCGCGTAGCAAGCATCGGTGACCGGTATGCCGCCGGCGATCAGGCGGGCGGCGGCGATCAGCAGGCGCGTGCTGGGTACCTCGGCCAGGCCGCGGTCGCGCAGCTGGCGCAGCCGGTTTCCCAGCGTGACGAGCGCCACGGCCAGGTCGGGTTTCACCTGCCCCTCGTGCTCGACGATGGCGGCCTCGCGCTCGAACGGCGGAAAGTCGAAATCAAAGGCGACGAAGCGCTGGCGCGTGGACGGTTTCATATCCTTGAGCATGCGCTGGTAGCCGGGGTTGTAGGATACAACCAGCTGAAAACCCGGCGCCGCCGGCACGGTCTCTCCGGTTTTGTCGATGGGCAGCACGCGCCGATGGTCGCTCAGCGGGTGGAGCACAACCACCGTGTCCTGGCGCGCCTCCACCACCTCGTCGAGGTAGCAGATGGCGCCCTCGCGGACGGCGCGGGTCAAGGGGCCGTCGTGCCACGTGGTGCCCTCCGGGCCGATGAGGAAGCGGCCGACCAGGTCGGAGGTGCTGAGGTCATCGTGGCAAGATATGGTGACGAGCGGCCGCCCCAGGCGCCAGGCCATGTACTCGACAAACCGCGTCTTGCCGCAGCCGGTGGGCCCCTTGAGCATGACGGCGAGCTGGCGTTGGTGGCATTGCTCGAACAGGGCCACTTCGCCAGCGTTTTCCAGGTAGTAGGGCGGTGCGGCACCGGGATCGTCCCGCATCATGACGGCGCGCCCTGCACTTCACGCAAGCGCGGTACGAAGCGGAAGAAATCGATAATGAACAACGCCACGCCGACCGCGAACAGCGAGGCGGTCGCCAGCAGCATGACGAAGTGTATCTGTATCTTCAATTGCGTATCGAGGAAGCCCAGCCCCATGATGCGCTCCAGGTACACCTGGCCGATGCCGGCCGTGGCGAACGAGAGCGTCATGCCGAACATGCCGCCCAGTTGCAGCCAGAACGCCCAGTACCCCATCGCCGTGCCTTCCTCGGGGCGCTGCGTCAGGTTCGGCGCGGCGTAGCTGATCATGGCCAGCACGATCATCGCATACGCGCCGTAGAACGCCGCGTGGCCATGCATGGCCGTGATCAGGGTGCCGTGGGTCCATTTGTTCACGGCTGGGAAAGTGTGCGCCAGGCCCAGCAGGCCGGCGCCGAACAGGGTGAACACGGCGCTGCCCACGGTCCAGTGCAGCGCCAGCTTGTTGGGATGGGCCACGCCCGAGCGCTTGATGGCCGAATACGCATAGATGGCCATGCCGACCAGGGCCACGGGCTCGAGCGCGCTGAAGACGCCGCCGATCGGCAGCCAGTAGGCCGGCACCCCGACCCAGTAGTAATGGTGGGCGGTGCCGAGTACGCCGGCGATAAAGACCAGGCCGACAATCACGTACAGCCATTTCTCCATCACCTCGCGGTCGGCGCCCGAGAGGCGGATCAGCAGATAGGCCAGGAAGCCGCCCTGTATCATTTCCCACACGCCTTCGACCCACAGGTGTATCGTCCACCAGCGGTAGAAGATCGACACGGTGTAGTTTTCGTAGTGTAGCAGCGCCGGTAGGTAAAGGACGGCGGCCAGCCCCAGGCCGCACAGCAGCACGCCTTCGGTGGTGGTCAGGCGGCCGGACTTCTTGATGGTCATGCCTACGTTGTAGAGGAACATGAGCATGACGACGACGATCACCAGCTTGTGCGGCAGCGGCTGTTCCAGCAGCTTGTTGCCGGTTCCCCAGCGGAACAGGTAGCCGATGATCGCGGTCACGCCCATCAGCACCCACAGCACCAATTGGATGTAGGCCAGCCTGGTGCTGTGCAGTTCGGTCCGGGATTCGTCCGGCACCATCCAGTACGTCGCGCCCATGAAACCGCAGATCACCCAGACGATCAGCAGGTTGGTGTGGATCACCTTGGTGACGTCGAACGGCAGGATGTAGAGCAGGGGATCGGGGCCGATATACTTGGCCGCCGACAGCAAGCCGAAGACCAGTTGCAACCCGAACAGGGCCAAGGCGACGGCGAAGTACCAATAAGCGACGGACTGCGACTTATATCTCATAAAAAAACTCCGCAAAGGAATGAGGCAACGGCGCGTGGCTGGGCAACGGTGCTTATTTCAGCGACGATAGATAGGCGACCAGCTGGGTGATCTGTTCCTGTGACAAGCTCTTGCCGAAAGTGTCCGGCATGAAGGACTGGCCGTTGGCCGAGTACATGGCGCCGGGCACGATATGCGCACTGGGGGACGTGATGGACTCGCGGATATATCCTTCGACATCGGTGGCCTTGCCCTGGTAGCCGCCGCTGGCCAGCAGGGCGCTGGCGCGCCCGACCAGGCCAGCCAGCGAAGGACCGGCCAGGTTGACGCCGGGCGCGGTGGAGTGGCACGCGGTACACGCGGGCACCGCGCTGCGGAAGACGCGTTCCCCCAGGGCGATGGGATTGTCGCCGCTCGCCGCCGGCGGCGCCGCGGCGGCCGGCGCATCGGTGGCGGCGAAGGCGGCGCCGGTCACCAGGATGGGGCGCGGCGGCCAGCCCTGGTTGTCGACGTTCGACACCCAGTCGAGAAACGCGATCAATGCCGCAATGTCCGTATCGCTGATGTCCTGTTTCGGCATCAGGCGCCGGTGGCGCGTCTCGTCGTAGAATTTGGACGGGTCTTTCAGGTACGCGGTCAGGTAGGCGCTGCCGCGCAATTTGGTGATCTTGGTCAGGTCCGGCGCGTAATAGGCGCCCTCGCCGAAGAGGGTGTGGCAGTTGATGCAGTTATTGGCGTGCCACACATCCTTGCCCCGCATGACCTGGGGCGTATTCTTGTCGGCGTTGGTGAGGCGGGAAAACTGGCGGTGGCTGTCGAGGGTCAAGCCCAGGAAGGCCACCGTGGCAATCACGGTGGAACCCACCGCGAACAGGCGTGCCTGTCGTTTGTTCATGGCGCCGTCCTAGACCGAGATGGCAGGCCAGTACCGGCACGAGATGACCGCCGCGTACACGATCGCGGCGAACATCAGCAAAATGACCAGGTACGAGACTAATCTGAGGGGAGTAATCCATCCTTGCATAGTGCCTCCGGGCTGGGAACTGTGGCAACAATAGCATGATTTCGCAGGTTTCTACGCCGCATTAGAAAATATGCGGCGGGCACGACGTACATCGACAACAGCGGCGCGGTGATCATGCCACCGACCATCGGCGCGGCGATGCGCTGCATCACCTCGGAGCCGGTGCCCGAGCCGATCATGACCGGCACCAGGCCGGCGATGATCACGGCCACGGTCATCGCCTTCGGCCGCACGCGCAGCACGGCGCCCTCGCGGATGGCCTCCAGCAGGTCGGCCTCGCCGCCAGCGCCGCGCGCCAGCCGGGCGTCCCAGGCGTGCTTCAGGTACAGCAACATGATCACGCCGAATTCGGCCGACACGCCGGCCAGGGCGATGAAGCCGACCCCGCTCGCCACCGACAGATTGTGCCCCAGCGCCCACAGCAGCCAGATGCCGCCGGCCAGCGCGAACGGCAAGGTCGCCATGATCAGCGCCGCCTCGTCGAGGCGCTTGAAGGTCAGGTAAAGCAGCAGGAAGATGATCAGCAGCGTCATCGGCACCACGACCTTGAGCTTGGCGGTGGCGCGCTCCAGGTACTCGAACTGCCCGGACCAGGACACCGAATAGCCGGCCGGCAGCGTGACTTCGCTGGCGACCCGCTGCTGCATCTCGCGCACCGCGGCGCTCAGGTCGCGGCCGCGGATGTCGACATACACCCAGCCCGACAAGCGCGCGTTCTCGCTCTTGAGCATGGGCGGGCCGTCGACGATGCGGACCGCGGCCACGTCGCCCAGCCGGATCTGCGCGCCGCGCGCGGTCAGCATCGGCAGGTCGCGCAGCTTCTCGACCGAGTCGCGCACCTCGCGCGGATAGCGCACATTGATCGGGAAGCGCTGCAAGCCCTCGACCGTCTCGCCGATGTTGTCGCCGCCGATGGCGCTCGACACCAGGCTCTGGACGTCGGCGATGTTCAGGCCGTAGCGGGCCGCCGCGTCGCGGTCGATATGGATGTCGACATAGCGCCCGCCGTTGAGCCGCTCGGCGAGCGCGGACGAGACGCCCGGCACGCCCTTGACGACCCGCTCGATCTCGCCGGTGATGCGGTCGATCTCCCGCAGGCTGGCGCCGGCCACCTTCACGCCGACCGGGCTCTTGATGCCGGTGGCGAGCATGTCGATGCGGTTGCGGATCGGCGGCACCCAGATGTTGGACAGGCCCGGCACCTTGACGGTGCGGTCGAGCTCTTCGACCAGCTTGTCGGGCGTCATGCCGGGCCGCCACTGGTCGCGCGGCTTGAACTGGATGGTGGTCTCGAACATCTCCAGCGGCGCCGGATCGGTGGCGGACTCGGCCCGGCCGGCCTTGCCGAACACCGTCTGCACCTCCGGCACCGTCTTGATCAGGCGGTCTGTCTGCTGCAGCAGTTGCGCGACCTTGCCGGCGCCGATGCCGGGCAGGGCGGACGGCATGTACAGCAGGTCGCCCTCGTCCAGCGGCGGCATGAACTCGCCGCCCAGGCGCGCTATCGGCCAGGCGGTCGCCAGCGCGATCACGCCGGCCGCCACCAGCGTGGCCTTGGGCCGGCGCAGCACCGCCTCCAGCGACGGCCGGTAGAGCGCGATCAGCCAGCGGTTCAGCGGGTTCTTCTGTTCGTCCGGGATGCGGCCGCGTATCAGGTAGCCCATCAGCACCGGGATCAGGGTCACGGCCAGGCCGGCCGCGGCCGCCATCGCATAGGTCTTGGTGAACGCCAGCGGCGCGAACAGGCGGCCTTCCTGCGCCTCCAGCGTGAACACCGGGATGAAGGACAGCACGATGATCAGCAGCGAGAAGAACAGCGCCGGGCCGACCTCGGCCGCCGCGTCGCCGATCACGGTCCATTGTTCTTCGCCGGCCAGCTTGCGGCCGGGATGGGCGTGGTTCCAGGCCTCGATGTGCTTGTGGGCGTTCTCGATCATTACAACCGCCGCGTCGACCATGGCGCCGATGGCGATGGCGATGCCGCCCAGGGACATGATGTTGGCGTTCACGCCCTGGTAGGACATGACGATGTAGGCCATCAATATGCCCAGCGGCAGGGACACGATGGCCACCAGCGCGGAACGAAGATGGAACAGGAAGATCGCGCAAACCAGCGCGACGACGATGAATTCCTCGACCAGCTTGTGCCCGAGATTGTCGACCGCGCGCTTGATCAGGCTGGAACGGTCGTACACCGGGACCACCTCCACGCCGGCCGGCAGGCTCGCCTTGAGCTTGGCGAACTTGGCCTTGACCGCGTCGATGGTCTCCAGCGCGTTCTTCCCGGAGCGCATGACGATAACGCCGCCGGCCACTTCGCCTTCGCCGTTGAGGTCGGCGATACCGCGCCGCATCTCCGGCCCCAGCTCCACGCGCGCCACGTCGCCCAGGCGCACCGGGACGCCGGCCTCCGTGGCTGTCAGCGGAATCTTGCGGAAGTCGTCGAGCGACTGCAGGTAGCCCGATGCGCGCACGATGTATTCCGCCTCGCCCAGCTCCATCACGGAGCCGCCGGCCTCCTGGTTGGCCCGCTGCACCGCCTCGATCACCGCGCCATGCGGGATGGCGTAGGCGCGCAGCTTGTCGGGATCGAGCACGATCTGGTATTGCCGCACCATGCCGCCGATACTGGCCACCTCGGAGACGTTGGGCACCGTCTTGAGCTCGAACTTGAGGAACCAGTCCTGGTAGGCGCGCAGCTGCGACAAGTCGAGCTTGCCGCTGCGGTCGACCAGCGCGTATTCGTAGATCCAGCCCACGCCGGTCGCGTCCGGGCCCAACGCGGTCTTGGCCTGCGCCGGCAGGCGCGACTGCACCTGGTTCAGGTATTCGAGCACGCGCGACCTGGCCCAGTAGGGATCGGTGCCGTCCTCGAACAGGATGTAGACGAAGGAATCGCCGAAGAAGGAATAGCCGCGCACGGTCTTCGCGCCGGGCACCGACAGCATGGTGGTGGTCAGCGGATAGGTCACCTGGTTTTCCACGATCTGCGGCGCCTGGCCCGGATAGCTGGTGCGGATGATCACCTGCACGTCCGACAGGTCCGGGATGGCGTCGAGCGGCGTGCGCGCCAGCGACCACACGCCCCAGGCGGCGATGAAGACGGTCGCCAGCAGGACCAGGAAGCGGTTGACGATGGACCAGCGTATCAGTTTCGCGATCATTTCTTCGCTCCCATCGGCATGGCTTCGCCGCGGCCGTCGTCGCGGGGAAGTGGCATGGCCGGCGCATCGCCCATGCGGGTGGCCGTGCCCTTCAGGCTGGCCTCGGAGTCCAGCAGGAACTGGCCCGACAGGACGATCTTCTGCCCGGCCGCCAGGCCCTTGCGGATCTCGGTCATGCCATCGCCTTCGGCGCCCGGTTCGACATCGACCGGCTGGAACTTTCCGCCATCCTGGGCCAGCAGCACGACGCTGCGGGTGCCGGTCTGGATCACCGCCTCGGATGGAACCAGCAGCACGTCGGCCCCGCGGCTGGAGCCGAAGGTGACCGAGGCGTACATGCCGGGCACCAGCTGCCCACCCGGATTGGCCAGCTCGATCCTCGCCTTGAGGGTGCGGGTGGCCGCGCTCACTTCGGGCAGCACCGCGCCAACCTTGCCGCTGAAGACGCTGCCCGGCAGCGCCTGCGCGCGGGCCTCGGCTGCGTCGCCTGGCCGCACCCTGGCCGCCACGCTTTCGGGCACCTCGGCGTTGACCCACACGGTCGACAGGCCGTTGATGCGGAACAGCAGCGCGCCCGGCGCCACGGTCATGCCTTCGCGGGCGCCGAGCTCGGCGACGACACCACTGGCCGGCGCGGTCATCGTGATGCGCGGGTGAACCTTGCCGCTCGACTCGACCAGCTGGATCTGCGCGTCGCTCATGCCGACAAGGCGCATGCGCTGGCGTGCGCCATCAACCAGCGATGCGGTGTCGCCACCCTGCATGCGGCGGGCCGCCAGGTATTCTTCCTGCGCCGCGATCCAGTCGGGCACGTACAGCTCGGCCAGCGGCTGTCCCTTCCTCACCGGATCGAGGGGAGCGCGCACATACAGGCGCTCGATGAACCCGTTGCTGCGGGCCTGGACCAGCGCCACGTCGCGCTCGTTGTACGCGACGCTCCCGACCGCGGCCACGCCGGAGGGCAGCCTGCCGCGCATGACCAGCGCCGTCCGCACGCCCAGGTTCTGCTGGACGCGGGGGCTGATGGTGATGCTGCCGTCGTCGCCATCGGCGCCGCCATAGACCGGGACCAGTTGCATATCCATGAAGGGCGACTTGCCTGGCTTGTCGAACTTCTGTCCGGGAACCATCGGATCCTGCCAGTAGAGCGGTTTCCTGGCTGCGGCCGGCGCCGCCGGCATGGACTTCACGGCCTGGGACGCGCCCAACCGGTAGGCCCCGTATCCGCCTGCGGCAATGGCGAGCGCGACCGGCAGCGCAAGTATCTTCGTGTTCTTCATTTGGATTCCTGTTGACGGTTATTGCTTGCGTGGCCGGTGGCCGAGTCCTCGGGGACAAGGAAATTCAGCTGCGCCCAAAGCCGCGCTGTGTCGAGCTCAAGCTGCAACGCCTGAAGACGGGTTTCTATTTCGTTGCGTCTTGCCGCCAGCACCTCGGCCAGCGTTGCCTTGCCACCCCGGTAGGCAGCCAGCACGACCTCGCTGCGTTCGCTGGCCAGCGGCAGCGTGTCGCGCGTGTAGCGGGACAGCCGCTCCTTGCCGCTCTGCCATTCGACGATCTGAGTGCGGACCTCGGCCTCGTGGCCGCGCAGCATTTCATCGCGCTCGGCCTTGGCTTGTTCCACCAGCGCGAGCTTGCCGGCCAGCTCGCGGTCCTGGCGGTGCTTCCTGTCCCATTGCAGCGGCACCGATATGCCGATCGACACCATGTTCGAATAGGCCGCGCCGCGCTGCTGGAACGCGACCTCCACGCTCCAGTCGCTGCGCTGGTTCGCCTGGGCCAGATTGGCGTCGGCCTGTGCGATGTCCTGTTGCCGGGTCAACACCGCAACCTGCGGGTGGTGGGCGAGGAGGGCGCCCGGCTCGGCGGCGTCCATGCGGATGGTGCCGATATCGGGCTTGCCGGCCACCGCAGCCTCCGCGCCGGTCCACCTGGCCAGCACCGTCCGGGCGACGCTTAGACGGCGCGCGATTTCGCTGCCGCGGTCATCAAGGGCGAGCAGGGCGGAGCGGCCCGCCAGGATGTCGGCCTGGCTGCCGCGTCCGCCACGGTAGGCTGCCTCGGCCGCTTCGATTTCCTGGCGTGCCAGCGTGGTCTGCTTGGTGATGGCGCCGGCCATCTGGTCGGTATAGAAAACCTCCAGCCAGGAGATCGCGGTGTCGCGCTGGATCGCGGCGGTGGCGGCTTGCTTCTCGGCCTGGGCCTTGTCCGCTTCACGCTCGAGGCGCGCGGAACGCCAGCGCAGCTTGTCGGCGCGCGTCAATTCCTGCGACACGCCGATGCGGCGCATGGTCATGAAGTCGCTGCCGATGGTCAGCCGGTCGGAACCGTTGACGGGCAGGTTGTCGATGCCCACCTTGAGGACGGGGTCGGGCAACTGGGCGGCCGCGATCGCCATCTCGTGCGCGGCGTCGGCGGCGTGGTCCTGCGCGCTCAGCTGGCGCGAGCGGGCGACCGCAAGTTGTTGGGCCTGGCCCAGTGTGAGCTGCTGCGCCTGCGCCAGCGCGGGGTAAGCGGCCAGCAGAAGCGCGAATGCGATTTTGATCTGCGACAGTTTGCGCAAACTGCCGGCCGGCGCATGACGATGCGCGAAACACGGGGATGACATGGTACCTCCAGAAAGCGATAGACAACATCGCGCGCGCCGGGTTCGGCGATGCGATGACGGACTAGGCGATCTGGTGGATCAAATGCGGAAGCAGCAGTTGCGGATGGCGACAGGCGGGGCGGTCGTGCGCGTCAGGGCCACAGGACGGTAGGACGCGGCGTCCGGCAGCAGGACGGCGTCGACCAGTTGCAGTTCCAGTATCAGCGCGCTCGGCACGAATGGCGGCACGTCGGACGCGGAGTTGTCGAGCGACTGTTTGGCGGGCTCGCCGTTGGCATGCAGATGGCACAGCTGGGGCTGCGCGGCATCCATGTCCTGGCAGTCGGGCATGTCGACCATGGCCACCGGACCATCCTGGCTTCCCGCCGGCACACCAGGGCAGACGTACGACGCCACAGCAAGCTGCATGTACAGCATGCTGAAAAGCGCGACGATGGCCGTCAGGAGGCGTGTGAAACGGGTGGTCTTCATCGGGGAAGCTTGGTCGATAACCCGGATAGCGTAGGCTGGAACAGATGGGCTGTCAAGTCGTCGACGCGCGCAGTTCGTCGGCGCGCGCGTCGACGACGGCCAGCCGCTCCTCCTCCGTGAGGCCAAGCTCGCCGATCCAGTCGCGCACGCATGGGTGCTCGTAATACGCGGCGCCGAGCACGAAGATCCGGCGCACGAATTCACGGATTCCGTCCGGCGTGCGGAATCCGCGCGCGATGGCGGCCTCGATCCCGGCGAGCACGACAGGCCGGGGATCGCCGCCGCCCGGCACATGCGGGGCCTCGGCAACCAGCGCGTCGACGAAGGCGTCGGCCCGCTTCGTCGCGAGTGCCGCGAGCCGCTGTGAGTCGATGCGGATCATCGCCATGGGTCGCCATAGTACTTGACAAGCAGGCCGATCCAGTACTGCTCGACGATCTGCAGCAGGGTCTTCGCTGTGCACAGACGATGAAGCGTGTATCGTGCCCGCACGGTGTCGACCAAAAGGACCATCTCCTTTTTGAGCATGATGTCGTCCCGGCAGCGCGGCTGGATGTTGAGCATGGCCTCCATGATCCTGGCCTCGTTCCAGGGTGCGTCCGTGCTCACCGCTTTGCCCTGGAGGCATCGGCGCTTGCCCTCCAGGTTCGAGCGGTCGGACGATGCGAGCGGGAACAGCCCGAGACTCCCGGCGAGGTTGCATTCGTTGGCCGGATCGACCTGGGAAAACACTTCGGCTATCGTGTAGCGCTTCTCTTGGATGCCTAGCAACACCAGGATGCCGGTCAGGTAGGTCGAGTTGTCCTTGTTCGCCTCCACGCCGAACATCGTCACCAGCAGGGCGGCGAGCGCCTGGCGGTACGCGGCATCCCCGGTTTTACATAGGCCGGTCTGCAGGAATCCGAGTGCGAGTTTGGCAAACTCGACCGGGTCTCTGCGGGCGAATTCTCGCGCGATCCTGGGGTAGCTCCAGTCGTTCTTGTCGTTGCCCTCGTCTTCGGCCACATCCAGGATGTCGCTGTCATCGTCGTCTACGGTGTCCACAACCGGCTGGGCCGCCGTCGAGTTCCTCTTGGCCTTGGCCTTGGCAAAGAGAATTCGTGGATGCTTGCGGGCGGCAAGCGTATTGCGGACCGAGCAGAGCTCCCGGTCGATCTGGATGCGGTCGCGACCGATGAGGATGCATGGATTTTTCCAAAAGTACTCGGTGTCCTGCGCGATCGCGAACGCACTGCTGCGGCTCTTCACATGGAGCAAGTGGCCGGCCATGATTGTCCAAGCGTTGCCGCCGCAGATCCAGAGCGGCGAATTATTGAGCATCCATGCGGCGAACTGGCTGTTGTTCGCGTCGAGGAACTGTCGGCACACCCGCGCGGCGGCCTGCACGAGCTGATAGCCGGTGAGGCACCCATCCGAGGTCGTCAACGATGTCTGTTCGTCGCAGGTGCCGCAACAGTTCGCGAAATTCGGGCAGGGGGTTTGCCTGCGAGCGCTTGTACAGTACTCGATGGGCAAGAACGCGGACAGGTCCAGCAGCGCCGGAAAGCGGGGCCGCACCGGCTGAACCACCGGGCGCCATTCAGGCTTGACCATGTCGATCTCGACGATGACGGGAAGGTGGTCGCTCAGCACGTTCGCGAGTGCGAGGTAGACGTTGATCTCGAACAGGCGTTGTTTCTGGTCTTCGGGAATGTGCTCGACGGCGTTTCTCGTGGCTCTGTTTGCCCAGATGTGGTCCTTGTTAAAGAAATCCGCGATCGGATCCTCCTCCAAAGCCGACGCCTCCGCCTCACGGCGGATGAGCTCGATGTGCGGATGGCTGTTGTTCATGTCCACGAAGCGCTTGAACGACGTGACCAGCGCCGCCGCGAGCACCCTGGGTTCCTCAAGAAAGTCACGGAGGAACTCGTCATCGATGGGCCCGTAGTCACGCTCCACAAGGTCTTCATCGTCGCCGCTCTCGTCGACAGATGAGTTTGGGGTCCCGATTTCGATGTCGTCGGGGTTTATACTGGCATAATTCTCGCCGAAGTTCGACCTGAGGTTCTCATGCTGCGAGGCCTCGCTAGAGGCGAGCTCGAGCAATCGGGCCCACAGTTGCCGCGGCATGCCGGAAGGTAGCGGCTCGGGCGGTTTCTCGTCGATCTCCAGCCTGTCGCGTACGTCCTCGGGCATCACTGCGCCGAGGAGATTTATCACTTGGGGCTTGATGTCGCCCCACGCGTAACCCTCGGGCGTCCGCACCAGCACCTGGTCGAAGTTCGAGTAGACGAAGTTCTCGAGTGTGAGCTCCTTGTCATAGTATGTCGCACCCCGCTGCCGCGTGCAGGCCATGTGGACCGACATGCGCAGCGTTGTACGAAAATCGTCCGAATAGCCAAGATTGGAGAGCATGTCGGCGCTGGTGAGCGGTTCGAATGCCGCCTCGGCCGCCGCGAGCACCTCCTCTTCATCGGTGGGCAGATCGGGACCGGCCAGCGCCTCGGCCTGTGCCAGCCACTCTGCGGCGTCCACCACTTCCTGCTCGAGCTGTTCGCGACGTTTGCAGAACGCTATGGCGTCGCCCCGTCGTGGGTCCAGGTCGGATTGCGCCAACAGTTTGCGGGTCTCGTGACGCTGCTCATCCGCCTTCACCATCCTGGCCTGACGCCTCTTGCCCTTGCTTTTCTGCGCCGCCTCGTACTCTGCGTTCCACATCCGCAGGTCCAGCAGCTGTTGCACGATCTCTGCGGTCGGATCCTGCCCCTGCAGGGCATTGGCGAGCGCTTGCCTGTGTTCTTCCAGGGTATTCAGCGTATCCAGGTAGGTTTGATAGGCGCGGTTGTATCGGTCGATGTCGCGCGCGGCATCCTCCCTCGACTTGATATCCATGCCGCCGTGGACTTGAACCTCGCGACGGCGGACATGGTTTGCGGCCTCCTCGTCGAGGTTGAAGTCCGCGCAGAGTATCGTGTACGGAAACTTGTCCGGCTTGGCGAAGACCGGCAGGTTCCCGAGCGCCTTGATCGCGTGGCAGGCGACAACGTAGTCCTTGTCCGCGACCGAAGGCGCGTGGAAGATGATCACGCGGAACTCGGGATACAGCGCGAAGTGCGAGCATGTGCGCTGGGGGCGGAATATGGCTTGCGCGGGTCGCCGGGTCTTGACGGTCGAAGTCGGATCGACCTGGCGCTTGCCCGACGCGTCCCTGGAGTAGCCGAACTCGTCGCCGACCAGTTCGAAGCTGGCCAGCTCGAAAAGCTGCTCGTTGTAGACGACGGCGTAGGTCTCCAGCCCATTGCGTCCGCCGGCGCCGGTGTAGGTGCCGGGGAAACGCAAGCGCCACGGCGTGTCCGATAGCTCCTTCATTTTCTCGACGATGCTGACGGCGTGCTTGGGGCCGAAGCCCTCCATCACCTCCATGAGACAGATGACATCGGCGTTCATGCGCAGCATGATGGCGGCCAGCAGCGTCGTGACGGCGGGCTCCTGGTGGAGAAACTGCTTGCCGAGTGTCTTGATGTTCCACGAAGCGACGCGCAGTGGATTCGCTTTGTCGACGTTGTTGCGGCAGTTTTCGCACGCGCAGACCGGACACATGGGTTCACCGCAGACGCCGCACGGCTCCATGACCGCGCTTGGATGCGCGCTGCAAGTCATCGCGGGGATCTGGTCGAGCCCGCAGACACCGCTGCGTTGATGTCAGCGACGGAATTCATTGTGAACACCACCTCACTTGGTTTTTTTGCATTATGAATTTTCCCTCGTGATGGGTCAAGCCCGGTGGCCCTGGCATCCGGGCGGACCAGGCAGGCATCGGCTTTATCGCTGCATCTCGTACTGGATACGAACAACGGGGCGCTGCGTACCGGCGGAAAGGCGCGTGCTCGCATATAGCCCGTCATTGTATCGTTGGCCGGAGTGCCGCGTGGACTGCAGCAAATTGGCCAGCGTCAGGCGTAGCCGGCCGCCGGCGGCCGGCCAGGATGCATACGCTTCCAGTTCACGAACGACGCCGGTCTCCTGCACCAGCGACTGCGATGTGCGGGCGCGCCATCCGCCGACTAAACGAAAATTCGTGCCGGCGGTGACGCCTCGCGGCATCTGCATATCGAGCCCGACGTTGGCCGTCAGCGGCGCCTGGTTGCCGAGGCGGTTGTCGGGGCCGGCGAGGCCCTCGACGCGCGACCAGTTCCGGCTCAGGTTGGCGCGCAGTTCGGCCGTGGTGCCGCCGGCCGCCGAAGGCTTGAACGGCACGCGCGCGTCGACTTCAATGCCGTGGACATTGGCCACGCCGCCGTTGGCCGGGCTGCTGACCCAGACCCCATCCTCTTGCCACAGCCTGAGCTGCACGACATCCTGGATGCGCCGCGCGTACGCGGACACGCTGACCATGGCATCCCGCGCAAAATATGACTCCAGCGCCGCGTCCAATCCCCAAGCCAGCTCGGGGCGCAGCGATGGATTGCCCTGGTAGTCCGGCTGCGTCGGTCCGTTGTCGTTGTTGACGGTGTAGCGCCGCGGTACCAGGTCGCGCGGCTGCGGCGCCTTGTAGGTGCGTGCCAGCGCCACGCGCAACTGGTCGCGCGTACTATCGGGCAGCTTCCACACCACCTGAACCACCGGACTCCACACCCGCGACGCGGTCGCGGCGTCGCCTGGCCCCCAGGTGCGGGTATCCAAGCCTTCCCAGCGCAGTCCGAGATACGCCTGCAGGCGCGGGGTGACGCTCCACTCGTCCTGCGCGAACAGCGCCAGTTGTTCCACGCTGGCGTTGTAGTCCTGGTCCAGCCGGTACAGGGGAGGGCTGCCGGGCCCCGACGGCCCGGTGTCGCGCTGATGGCGGCCCTCTTCGCGCCGCACGTCGGAAGCGTCCCAGCCGATCGCGATGTCGTGACCGGCCATCAACGGCGCCAGGTATTTGCCGCTGGTGGTGGCGCGGCGCTCATCGGCCCGCGAGTCCACTGCGCGGTTCAGCCATGGGGTGCCTTGCGGGTCGATGCCGTGGAACAGGTAGTCGCCGTCGCGGTGATTCGCCTCGATCCCGGCTTTCAGCGTCAGCTTGCCGGTGTCGAAGCGCTGCATCCAGCTCAGGTCGGACTTGACCAGCCAGTTCTTGAACACCCCGCGCCAGTTGGACTCCGGGGACGCGGTGGACGCGCCCAGCAGTGTCGTCTCGGACTGCACCCCGCGCGCATCGACCTGCGACAAGTCCACCAGGCCTTGCCAGGTCAGCGAATTGCCGCCGTCAAGCTTGACGTCCGCGCGCGGCGCGGCGCTGAGGCGGCGGGTATGGTTACGGTCGTCGTCCGCCAGCCGGCGCAGCGAGGTGGCGCCGGCATCGGTGGTGCGCTCGTCGGTACCGGTCTGTTGCCTGCTGCGCGACTCGCTGGCGGTGGCGGTGACGCCGTAGCCGACCGCGCCGCTGCGCTCCGTCCACTGGACCGTCGCCGTGGGGCTGGTCTCGCCCGCCTGACGGTCCGCGCTCAGCTTGGCGGTGCGCCGGGGCGCGCCGGCGGCCTTGCGCAACAGGATGTTGATCGATCCAGCCACCGATTGTGCGCTGGCATCCACTTGCGCGCTGCGCTGGATCTCGACGCGCTCGATCAGCTCCGGCGACAGGGTGGCGATGTCGAAGTTGGCCGGCGCCGGCTGGCCGTCAATCAAAATCTGGGTGTAGCCGCCGCCGAGGCCTCGCATGCGGATTTCGGTGCCGACGATGCTGATGCCCGGTTGACGCTTCAGCGCGTCCGCCAAGGTGGTTTCGCCGTAGCGCTGCAGGTCGTCGCGGCCAACCACGATGCGGCCGACGGCGTCGTCGCGGCGCAACTGGCCGCTGCCCGGTCCCCGCACCTCAACTTGCTGCAACGGGGGCGTGTCGTCGCTGGCGGCGGCGGCAAAGCTCAGGACGAGAAGGGGAACTGGCCGCAATATGGAAAGACGCATGATGGTAGTGACGGAAGTTGAAGAGCCGCCAGCGTAGCCGACGCTGTGCGGTCGCTCTAGCGGCGTGTGACGAGTGCCTGCGCCTGTGGGACGAAGTGGCAGGCCTTGGCCCCGAACCCGGACGAAGAGTGACGAAGCCCGGTTTTTTGGGGAGGAACCGGCAATTCGGACTGCTATACTCCGCCACAAATATTGATATCGCTGCCTATGTCCGCAAAATCACGCGCGTTTTTGACGAATTTCGGCCTCTGGACGCTGCTGTGCGCAGTGGCCGGGGTGAGCACGTACGGCGACGCGGCGCATGACCGCGATGTCCGCAGCTACTGGATGATGACGCTGGGGTGGTGGTGCGGCTATGCGGTGATGATGGTGCAAAGCTACGCGCTTTACCTGATCTACCAACGCCACCCTCGCTGGCTCGGCAACCGGCGCCTCATCGTGCGCGGCTATCTGTTGTACATGACGTTGTGCTGGCCGGTGGCCATGCTCGGCTTAGCCTTCCGGCGCTGCTTCAAGTTCGACCTGGCGCCCACGCTGGCCAACGCCTGGCACTACTGGATTTCAATGGATAAATTCGAGTGGTTTGTGGTGTTTATCCTGTTGACCCTGGCATTTGGTGTAGTGGTGGCCGGCTTGCTGTGGCAGCAGCGGCAGCAGCAAACCCGCGAGCTGGCCACCATGCGCTTGTCGCTGGAGCGGCAGCGGCTGGCTGCGCTGCGCGGGCAGCTGGAACCGCATTTCATCTTTAATACGCTCAGTGCAATCGGCGCCATGGTGAGGACCGACGACAAGCCTGTCGCCCTGGACGGGCTGTCGCGCTTAGGCGATCTGCTGCAGTATGCGCTGTTGAGCAGTGAGCGCGACTGGGTCAGCCTGAAGCAGGAGCTGCAGTTCGTGCTGGATTATCTGGAATTGCAGCATCTGCGTTTTGGCGCCCGGCTGCGCGTCAGCATCGAGGGGGAGCATGTGCTGGATGAGGAAGTGGAGTGTCCGCCCATGCTGTTGCAACCGCTGGTCGAGAACGCCTTGCGGCATGATCTTGAATGTCACGGCGGCAGCAGCGATATCAGCGTCAAGTTCGCGCGCGAAGGCGAGTTCTTGCTGGTCAGTGTCAGCAATCCGATCTCCGATCACGTGGCGCCGACTGCGGGACTGGGGATCGGCCTGCGGGGAATCCGGGCCCGGCTGCTGCTGGCCTACGGCAACCTGGCTGCGCTGGATATCGCGCGGATCGATGGGCGGTTTGTGGCCGGACTGCGACTCCCATGGCAGGTGATGGACTGAGCATGACTTTTAAAATTCTGATTGTGGACGACGAGGCGCACGCGCGCACCAATTTACGGCTGGCGCTTGCGCCGCTGGCCGAATGGGAGGTGGCGGGCGAATGCCCAAGCGCGGCCAGTGCCCGCGACTTTCTGCAAGCGAACGAAGTGGACCTGATACTGCTGGATGTGCAGATGCCGCAAGAGTCCGGGCTGGAAATGGCGCGTTCCCTGAGCCAGCGGGAATTGCCGCCGCTGATCGTATTCGCGACCGCGCACCGCGGGCATGCCCTGGATGCCTTCGATGTCCATGCCCTGGACTATATCGTCAAGCCCGTCAGTGAGCCGCGCCTGCATCAAGCGATTGCCCGCGCCCAGGTGTTGCTGGAACAACGCGCCACATACGCCCGTGCCTTGCGCCAGTTTACCGATCCCGCGCCAGGGTTCTGGAGTGAATTGATCGTCAGGTCGGTAGGGCGGATGGACCGGGTCGCCTTGAAGGACGTGCGCTGGATCGAGACCGCCGGTAATTATGTTGAACTGCATCTCGCGCACCATACCTTGATGCACCGTACCACGCTCACTGAGCTGGTCAAATACCTGGATCCCGACGAATTCCTGCGCATCCATCGCCGCATACTGGTCAGGCGCGACCAGGTACTCGGATTGCGCCAGATACAGGAGCGAACCGACGTGGTGGCGTTGCGCTGCGGTCATCAGCTTCCCATCAGTGAAAGCTACTGGGCTGCGGTCAAGTCCGCGTTGAGCGGCAGGAACGTTGCGCCGCCTTGACCTGCGAGCCGTGCGCATACACCGGTGTGCGGCGCGCGGTTCGCCTAATCGACCGATTTGCGAAAGCGCAGCACGGCAATGAGCAGCAGGCCGCCGCCCAACGCCAGCAGGCTGGCCATCTGCGGCCACAGCACATCCAGCCCCACTCCCTTGATATACGTGCCGCGCACGATCACCAGGAAGTAGCGCAACGGATCGAGCCAGGTCAGGTACTGCAGCGCCTCGGGCATGCTGCTGATCGGGAAGCTGAAACCGGACAGGATGAACATCGGATTCAGGACGAAGAAGTTGGAGGCGAAGGCTTGCTGCTGGGTCTTGCACAGGGTGGAAATCAGCAGGCCGATGGCCAGGGCGCTCAGCAGGAACAGGCTGGTCCCGAGCAGCAGCACCAGCGGATTGCCCTTGAACGGGACGCCGAACCACAACGTACCCAGCACCGCGATCAGCGTCACCTGTACCAGCCCGATGAGGAAGAATGGCAGGCATTTGCCGATGATGAATTCGAACGGACGGATCGGCGTCACCAGCAGCTGCTCCAGCGTGCCCACCTCGCGCTCGCGCACGATGGCGAAGGCGGTCAGGTTGACGATGGTGATCAGGGTCAGGGTGCCGATCACGCCGGGCACGAAGAACCAGCGGCTGTTCAGGTTGGGGTTGTACCAATAGCGCTCCACCATCTCGGCGCCGGCCAGCGGCCGCCCTTGCAGCTTGCCGCTGCGCTGGCCCAGGTCGAGCGCCACCGACTGGCCGAAGGCCCCCGCGATCTGGCCCACATAGCCCAGCGCGATCAGGGCGGTGTTGGAATTGGTGCCGTCGACCAGCACCTGCAGCGGCGCGGTCTGACCCTTGTCCAGCAATGCCGAAAAGCCGGGCGGCACCACCACGGCGATCTGCGCCCGGTTGCCTTCGATGATGTCGCGCGCGTCGTCCTGGCGGCTGGCGACGGCGGTGACCTTGAAGCGCCCGCTGCTGGTGAAGGCGCTGACCAGCGCGCGGCTGGCCTGGCTGTGATCCAGGTCCAGCACCGCCGTCGAGATATTGAAGATCTCGAAGGTGGCGGCGTAACCGAACAGCAGCATCTGGATCAGCGGCGGGATCAGCAGGCGGAAGCGGGCCGATTTGTCGCGCCGCAGTTCGCGGAATTCCTTGATCAGCAGTTCGAGTATGCGACGCAGCATGATGGTCTCAATCCAGCGTTTTGCGGAAGGCGCGCGCGGCCAGCCAGACGATGACCGCCGCGTACAGCAGCAGGCAGGCGATCGGCGCCGCCAGCTCGGCGGCGCTGGACCCCTTGAGGAAGGTGGCCTTGAGGATCTGCACGTAGTAGCGCGCGCTGACCAGGTAGGTCACGCCGCGCACCGCCAGCGGCATCTGCTCGATGGGGAAGGTGAAGCCGGACAGCAGGGTGGTGGGCAGCATGGTCAGGATCAGCGCCACCTGGCTGGCGCCGACCTGGCCGCGGATCGCCACCGAGACATAGTAGCCCATGCACAGCACCACCACCAGGGACAGGCTGGTGGTCACGAACAGGGTGGACAGCGCGCCTCGGAACGGCACCTCGAACCAGAACACGGCCAGCACCAGGCAGATCGCGGCGTCGGCCATGCCGACCACGAAGTAGGGCAGCAGCTTGCCGATCATCAGTTCCATCGGCCGCACCGGGGTCGAGATCAGGAGCTCCATGGTGCCGCGCTCCCATTCGCGGGCGATGGTGAGTGCCGTCAGCTGGGCGCCGACGATGGCCATCACCAGCGCCACGATGCCGGGCACGATGTAGTTGCGGCTGACCAGATCCTCGTTGTACCAGACCCGCGCCTCGCTGCCCACCGGCGTGGTGGTCTGCAGGTGGCCGCCGCGCTGCTGCACGGAGCGCAGCTGGATGTCGGCCGAATAGCCGGAGATGACGGCGCGCGCGTAGTTGGCGGCGATGTTGGCGGTGTTGGAGTCGGTGCCGTCCACCAGCACCTGCAGCGGCGCTTTGCCGCTGCCGTTGACGGTCTTGGAGAAATCCGGCGGGATGACCAAGGCGATGCGGCAGCCGCCATCGTCCAGGCTGCGCGTGACCTGCGCGTAGTTCGCCGCCACCCGGGCCACTTCGAAATAGGGCGAGGCGGTGAAGCGCTTGACGATGGCCTGCGATGGCTGGCTGGCCTCGCGGTCCAGCACGCACAACGGGATGTGCTTGATGTCGAGGCTGATGCCATAGCCCAGCATGAACATCTGCATCACCGGGATCAGCAGGGCGATCATCAGGCTGCGCGGGTCGCGCACGATCTGCAGCGCTTCCTTGACGGCGATGGCGCGGATGCGGCGCAGCCTCATGGCGCGCTCCCGGCGGCGCTGGCTTGCACCAGGCGTACGAAGCTGTCTTCCAGCGTGGGCTCCGCAGCGCGCGCGGCGTCGGCCTGGTCCGCCATCGCCAGCTGCTTCAGTTCGCGCGGCGTGCCCAGCGCGATCAGGCGGCCGCGGTTGATCAGCGCGATGCGGTTGCAGTATTCCGCCTCGTCCATGTAGTGGGTCGAGACCAGGACGCTGACGCCTTCGCCGCCCAGGGTCTGGATCAGGTCCCAGAAGCGGCGGCGCGAGACCGGGTCGACGCCGGAGGTCGGCTCGTCCAGGAACAGGATGCGCGGCCGGTGCAGGATGGCCGCGCCCAGCGCCAGGCGCTGTTTCCAGCCGCCGGCCAGGGTGCGCACCAGCGTGGCCTCGCGCCCGTCCAGGCCCGCCATCTCCACCGCGAAGCGCACCCGCTCCGCCATCTGCTGGCGCGGCACGCCGTACACGCCGCCGAAGAAGCGCAGGTTCTCCACCACGCTCATGTCGTTGTACAGCGAGAAGCGCTGCGACATGTAGCCGATGCGCGCGCGCACCGCTTCCGGATCGCGCGCGACGTCGATGCCGGCCACCAGGGCGCGTCCGGCGCCCGGGCGCAGCAGGCCGCACAGGATGCGGATCAGGGTGGACTTGCCGGCGCCATTGGGGCCCAGGAAGCCCATCACCTCGCCCGGCGCCACGCTGAAGCCGACGCCGTCGAGCGCGGTGAACGCGCCGAAGCGCTTGCCCAGGCCCTCCACCACGATCTGGGGCGCGGCGCCGTTCATGCGGCCGTCCGCTCGCTGGATGCGGCCAGCGCGGCGACAAACAGGTCTTCCACCGTGGGCGGCACCTCCCGGATGCGCTCGACCGGCACGCCGGCGTCGCGCAGCCTTTGCCCGAGTTGGGGCACGCGCCCGTGCTGGTCCAGATGGATGTGGGCGCCGATGCCGACCACCAGCACGCCCAGTACGCCGGGCAGGCCCGCCAAGGTGTCGCGCACGGCGCGCGGCTGCGGCGACAGCACCTCCACGATCAGGCCCGGCATGCGCGCCTTGAGGGCGGCCGGGGTGTCGCTCATCAGGACCGCGCCTTCATTCATCAGCGCCAGCCGGTCGCAGCGCTCGGCCTCGTCCAGGTAGGCGGTGGCGATCAGGATGGCCACGCCCTCAGCGCGCAGGCCGTACAGCAGCTGCCAGAATTCGCGCCGCGAGACCGGATCGACGCCGGTGGTGGGTTCGTCCAGCAGCAGGATGCGCGGGGTGTGCACCAGCGAGCAGGTCAGCCCGACCTTCTGCTTCATGCCGCCGGACAGCTTGCCCACCAGCCTGCCGCGGAACTCGGTCAGGCCGCAGGCGGCCAGCATCTGGTCGGCGCGCGCGCGCCAGGTGCGGCGCTCGACCTCGAACAGGTCGGCGTAAAAACGGATGTTCTCGTCGACGGTAAGGTCCTCGTACAGGCCGAAGCGCTGCGGCATGTAGCTCAGGTGGCGCTTGGCGCGCTCCGGATCGGCGCCGACGTCGACGCCATCGATCACGATGCTGCCGCCGTCGGGACGCAGCACGCCGGCCAGCATGCGCACCACGGTGGTCTTGCCGGCGCCGTCGGGGCCCACCAGACCGAAGATCTCGCCCGCACGCACGTCGAGCGCCAGCCGGTTCACCACCGTGCTGGCGCCGAAGCGCTTGCACAGGCCGCTGACCTGGATCAGGCCGGTGGGGACGGGGGCGGGATTCATGGCCGGCCGGCTGCCGCCAGCTCGATGCGGGCGTCGGCCGGCATGCCGGGCAGCAGTTCGTGGGCTGGATTGTCCAGGTCGATCTTCAGGCGGTATACCAGGGTGACGCGCTCGGCGTGGGTTTCCACGCTCTTCGGCGTGAACTCGGCCTTGGCGGCGATGAAGGAAACGCGGCCCTGGTAGTGCTTGCCTGGCCGGCTGTCGGTGGTGACCGAGACGGCCTGGCCCAGCTTGACCTTGCCCAGGTCGGTCTCGTTGGCGTAGGCGCGCAGCCACACGTGTTGCAGGTCGGCGATGGTGACTACCGGCGTGCCGGGCACCGCGACTTCGCCCAACTCGGCCTGGCGCACCGTGATCACGCCGTCGAACGGCGCCTGCAGCACGGTGTAGCCGCGCACGATGCGCGCCAGTTGCGCCACTTCCTCGCCGCTGCGGACGCCGGCCTGGGCGGTCTTGACATTGTGCGCCGCCACCGCGCGCAAGGCGTGGTCGCGCGCCAGCGCTGCCTGCGCCACTTGCAGCGCGGTGTTGCTCTGGTCCAGCGCGGACGGCGAGACAAAGCCTTGCCGCGCCAGGTCCTGGGCGCGGCGCTGGTCGAGCCGTCGCTGCGCCAGTTCGGTTTCGTCGAGGACGATGATCTTGTCGGCCGCCGCCAGGTTCTGGCGCGCGGTGTCGGCCTGTTGCTGCTGCAGCGCGCGGTTGGCGTCGGCGATGGCGATCTGCTGCTGGTAGTCGGCATCGTCCAGCACCGCCAGCGTGGCGCCCTTGGCCACCCACTGGCCTTCGTTGAACGGCAGCGCCACGATGCGCGACTGCACGGTCTTGAACCCGAGGACGCTTTCGTGGGCTTCGATATTGCCGGACAAGGTCAGCGCGTCCGCCGCGCCCGCCGTACGACCGCCGATGCCGGCGTAGTGCCAGGCCAGGCCGGAGGCGGCTGCCGTCAACAGAACCGCCAGCACGATCAAGCGCCACTTCCTGCCCGGCGGAGCGGTGCTCATGGCGTTACCCGGTAGAGGTCGGTGTGGCCGAAGCCGCGTGTGTAATCCAGCACCGAGATCACTTCCGGTTCGATGCGCAGCAGCGCCATATTGCCGGCCCAGGGCTGGGGACCGGGCTCGCGCATCATTTGGCGCAGCTGTGGGAAGCGGCCAGTCATCAGGGCGGCGGCATGCTGAATCTCGGCATCGCCGTTCACCACGGTGGCGTGTCCGGACAGCGACAGGCCGCGGATATGCTGCCAGTCCGTGTAGGGCAGGGTGATCGCCAGCGATACCTTGTCGTTATGGCAGATGTTGCGCATCTTCTGGCTGTCCAGGCCGACCCCGATGTAGATGGTCAGGCCGTCGTGCGCAAAGCTGACCGTGGTGGCCTGGGGATAGCCGTCCGGGCGGATGGTGGCCAGCGTCAGGTCAGGCTGTCCGGCCATGATCGCCAGCACGTCGGCGCGGGCCGCTGCGCTCAGGGTTTCCATGGCGCCTCCGTCAGTGCGCCATCAGGACCGGCAGCGTCATCGAGCGCATGATGTCGCGCGTGGCGCCGCCCAGGATGATTTCACGCAGCCGCGAATGTCCGTAGCATCCCATCACCAGCAGATCCGCCTGGATGTCGCTGGCCAGCGAGAGCAGGGCCTCGCCCACCGGTTCCCGGGTCTGGCGCTGCACCACTTCCACCTGGACGCCGTGGCGGGCCAGGAAGGTCGCCATGTCGGCGCCGGGCAGTTCGCCGTGGGCGCCCCAGGTCTCCTCGCCATTGAACACGGCCAGCGTGACTTGGCGGGCTCGTTTGAGCAGGGGCAGGGCGGCATGGATGGCGCGCGCCGCTTCCGGGCTGCCGTTCCAGGCCAGCAGCGGATGCCGCCCCATCTCGCCGGGGCCGCCGGCGTAGGGTACCACCAGCACCGGCATGCCACAGTGGAGTATCACATACTGCAGCGCGCTGTCCGGCATATAGGGGGTCTGCTCCGGTGCGCCAGCCTGGCGCAGCACCAGCAGGTCGGCATAGCGGGCTTGCATCAGCAGCTCCAGATCGGGCAAGCCGTCAATGCGGCGGGTTTCAAACGAGCCGACGCCCAGGTGCTCGACGCGCTTGGCAAAGGCGGCCAGGCTGGCGTCGGCGCGGGTGGTCAGCGTGGTCAGGTCGGCAGGCAATACCACCACGCCGGGCGCGGCGGTATTGCACTGGTAGATCATCTGGTCTACCCCGCTCATGGAGACGCCGACCAGGTGGGCTTGTTCCGTAATGGCGATCTGGGCTGCGAGCGTGGCGCACGACGATGTAGCATCGGCGGCATCGGCCTGCACCAGGATGGTCTTGTAGCACATGGCGGTTTCCTTATCGAGGATAGGTAGTGCGTACCATCGTAAGGATCTGGCGCAAGGATTTGTATGATCCAAATCAAAATCCCTACGAGTTTGAAGCTTAACCGGCGGGCGGGGACAATTTGATTTGGGACAAATACTTTTCAAATCGCGCTATGCATACTGGACTTGCTTAGAGCTAAATCAACCCGTCAAGGAGAACATCATGGCTATCGGAAGCAATGTCGGCACGGTGGACCGTGCACTGCGCCTGGCGCTGGGGATCGGACTGATCGCCGCCACGCTGCTGGGTTATATCGGGGTCTGGGGCTGGATCGGCGTCGTCCCTTTATTGACGGCGCTCTTCAGCTTCTGTCCGCTGTACCGCGTGTTCTCGTTCTCGTCGGTGGACAGCCACATGGAATAGGCGGGAATTGGCGCGCTCAGGGCGCGCATTGCGGTCCATGGGCCAGCCGGGCCAGCATCCCCTTGACACCGACCGCGTCGACGATCAGATGGCGCGGCAGTGCGAAGGAGGAATCGGTGCTGGTGGCGTTGCGGTTGCCCAATGCGAAGGCGGAGCTGTAGCCAGCCTCATGGGCTTGCGCTTCCAGTTCTGCATCGACAATGCCGAATGGCCAGGCCAGGTAGCGTGCTTCGACATGCAACTGTTGGCGCAGCAGATCGCGCGGACGGGTGAGTTGCATCGTGACGAAACGCTGGTAGTCGGCGGCGCTCAGCCGCGCGCGTTCGTGGCGGAAGTTCGGATGCCACTGGGTATGCGAGCCGATCTCGATATTGCCGCCGGCTTGCATGGTGCGTAACTGCTCCCAGTCCAGGGCATAGCTGGCGCGGCCGATGGCACTCGGATAAATGAACAGGGTTAGCGGGAGGTTTTCCCGTTGGGCCAAGGGATAGAGCTCGCTGTACACGGAGCGGTGGCCGTCATCGACCGTGATGGCCACCAGATTGCCGGCGCGCTGCTGCCGGATGGCCAGCGCCGCCACCAGGTCGGACAGCGGCACGATGCGGTAGCCGTGGGCGCGCAGTTGCGCGATCTGGGCCGCGAAGACAGCGGTGGTCGTGGTCATGCTGTCCGCCGCGGTGGGGCCGAAGTGGTGATACACCAGGATACTGCAAGTGCCGGCGCTGCTGAACAGCGGCCAGAATAACGCCAGCCACCGGATCGCGCGCCACACTCGTTGCATCATCATCATTTTCCTCCGCCTATTGTCCGTCGTGTTCATGTCCGTCTCCTGGTCTGGATTTGCTTCAGTATTCGCCGGCGCGGCGAGTGTGGCAATGACGGAAACCTGCCTTGCCGCGTAGAGGTTTCATGACATTTTCATGGATGGGCCAAGTTGCGCCCCATATTGATACAGATCATAGATTGCGCGACAACTGCGGCGCTAAGATGAGTATGTCTGATTGGACTCAAGGAGAGTGGTTATGCAAGCTACAAGCACATTGAATGGCGGAGCCGATTGTGGAGGCAATATGCAACGAATCGCACTTGTTACCGGCGGCACGCGCGGCATCGGCGCCGCCATCGCACGCCGACTGGCCGACAGCGGTTACCAGGTGGCCGCCGTTTATCACGGCAATGAAGCGGCCGCGACGGCTTTCCAGAGCGAGACCGGAATCAGGATCTACCGCTGGGACGTGGCTGATTATGAGGCCTGCGCGGCCGGCGTTGCCGCTGTCACGCGCGATCTGGGCGGCACGGTGGATATCCTGGTCAACAACGCCGGCATCACGCGCGACACCATGCTGCACAAGATGTCTCCACAGCAGTGGAACGAGGTGATCGCCAGCGACCTGGGTTCCTGCTTCAACATGTGCCGCGCCGTGATCGGACCGATGCGCGAAAAGGGCTTCGGGCGCATCGTCGGGATTTCTTCGGTCAACGGCCAGCGCGGCCAGCTGGGGCAGACCAACTACGCAGCGGCCAAGGCGGGCATGCTGGGCTTTACCAAGGCGCTGGCGCTGGAGTCGGCGGCCAAGGGCATCACGGTGAACGCGGTGGCGCCGGGTTATATCGCGACGGATATGGTGGCCGCCGTGCCGGACGAAGTGTTGAAGAAGATCGTGGCCCAGATCCCGGTCGGGCGGCTGGGCCAGCCGGAGGAGGTGGCGCGACTGGTGCGGTTCCTGGTGGGCGACGAGGCCGGGTACATCACCGGCGCCACCTTCAGCGCCAACGGCGGACAGTACATGGCGTAGCGCCTACACGTTCGGGAGCCTGAGCGCTCTAACCTAAAAGTGCTGACAGAGCAAAGCTTTAGGCTCGCAGTAAAGACACCGACTACTTGTTTGGTTGGCGCCACATTTAGGTAAAACGTTGATGGTCTTCATGATCTCCGTAGGCATCAAATTACCTAATCCTGCATACGCGGTGAACGTCTGCAATTGATTACCTGAATCGCCACGAGTCTGCTAGACACCCGCGAGCCGTTCAAAATGCCTTCGCTCATACTCTGCTGGCGAAAGCCTGTCATTAAATCCGTGACGGCGCTTCGGATTGTAGAACATCTCGATGTAGTC
>NZ_WWCX01000086.1:0-27001 GCF_009857655.1 Duganella vulcania | reverse complement strand
TGGCACCGCTCAACGCCAGCGCGCGCCGCCTGCTCGCCCCCGGGCGGGCCAGCGCGCCGCAGGACCTGCACCAGCTGCTGGCCGCGCAAGCCGCCGGCCAGCGACAGCTGATCAGCTTTGACACCGAACGTGGCGTGGAACGCGCGCTGGTCGCCGTCTCCGCGCTGGCGATGCAGGGCGCGCCCCAGCGCCTGGCCGCGCTGATGCCGGTCGAAAGCGAACTGGAAGCCGAAGCCCTGAACGCCTGGCGTGAACTGGTGCAGGTGCTGACCCACGAGATCATGAACTCCCTGACGCCGGTCGCCTCGCTGTCGCGCACCGCCTGCGGCCTGCTGGATGAAGCGGCGGCGGGCCTGCCGGCCGATATCCACGCCGACCTGGGCACCGCGCTGGACGCCATCTCGCGCCGCGCCGCCAGCCTGGTGGATTTCGTCGGCAGTTATCGCAGCCTGTCCACCGTGCCTCAAGCGCAGCCACAGCGGGTGCTGCTGGAGGAGCTGTTCGAGCGCCTGTCCATGCTGATCGCGCCGCAGTGGCAGGAGCGGGGCGGGCGCGTGTCGTTTTCGGTGGAGCCGGCGTCGCTGGCGGTGATGATCGATCCGGGGCAGCTGGAGCAGGCGCTCATCAACCTGCTGAAGAACGCCGCCGAAGCCATCACCGGCAAGGCGCCGGAAGCGCAGGTGCGCGCGCGCCTGAGCCGGGGCGGACGCCTGCGCATCGAAGTGGCCGACAACGGCCCCGGCGTGCCGGAGGCGCTGGCCGCGCACATCTTCACGCCGTTCTTCTCGACCAAAAAGCAGGGCCGGGGCATCGGCCTGGCGATGGTGCGGCACCTGGTGCACGCCAATGGCGGCACGGTGCGTTACGCGCGCTCGGTCAGCGCCGGCGCGCGCTTCATGCTGACCTTCTAGCGCACCATGTCGATGTGCAGGATGCCGTCTTCGTCGTAAGGCTCGGTGACCTTCCTGAAGCCGTAGCCGCCGTAGAATTTTTCCAGGTGCGCCTGCGCGCCGATGCGGAAGCCGTAACCGGGATGCAGCGCCTCGGCCAGCGGGATCGCCTTGGCCAGCAGCTCGCGGCCGATGCCGCTGCCGCGCGCGGCCTGCGTGGTCAGCACGCGGCCCAGCGACATCTCGTCGTACTTCACGCCAGGCGGCACGCAGCGCAGGTAGGCGACCAGCGTGCGCTTGCCGTCGATCTCGCGCCACGCCATCAGGTGGTGGCACTGCGGATCGCAGCCGTCGATGTCGGGGTACAAACAGGTCTGCTCCAGGATGAACACCTGCTGGCGTTGCAGCAGCACTTCATACCAGTCCAGGCGGGGGATGTCTTCAAAGGCCAGCCATTGCCACTCAATCATTGCGCGTCCCGATGCGTATCAAAACACCGATTGTATGTGAAAAAAGGCCGGCGCCTCGGAGGAGGGGCCGGCCTGTCGTTCGCTGACTGTATCGCTTAGACGATGGTCAGGGTCACGTCGATGTTGCCGCGGGTGGCGTTCGAGTATGGGCACACGACGTGGGCGGCGGCGACCAGCTTTTCAGCGGTTTCGCGGTCCAGGCCTGGCAGCGAGATTTTCAGTTCCACTTCGATGCCGAAACCGGTAGGGATGGCGCCGATGCCGACGGTGCCTTCCACCGAAACGTCCGCAGGCACGGCGATCTTGTCGCGGCCGCCAACGAATTTCATCGCGCCGATGAAGCAGGCCGAGTAGCCGGCAGCGAACAGCTGCTCAGGGTTGGTGCCGACGGCGCCGGCGCCGCCCAGTTCTTTCGGGGTGGTCAGCTTCACATCCAGCACGTTGTCGGAGGAAACAGCACGGCCTTCGCGGCCACCGGTTGCTTTTGCGTTTGCGCGGTACAGAACTTGTTGGATCGACATGATGATTCCTTTTCAGTGAGTGAGGATAATTAACTATTTAATCGCAAGCTACTTACTTCTACTATCCGGCGCTGTTTGCAGCGCCCATGACCACACTATAGATCGTGTCCTATTGAATAGCAAGCGATTTTTGAAAATATTTTTGACCTTGTCCGTTATCCACAGTGCCCACCTGTGATCAGGTGTGGTCGTTTTTGCATGTTGTCCTGTCTACAATTCATCCATCAAACGCACTCTATGGATGGGAACCTGTGATGAACACGCATGTGATCAACGGACTGGCCGAGCTTTGGAAGGACTCGAAGGGGTCGCCAGATATTCGCATTGCGGTACTGGATGGGGTGCCTGACTTGTCTCATCCCTCGCTGCAATCGGCTGACATCAAATCCATCACCACTGGAGCCGCCGGTGCGGCTGGCGGTGCGACGACAAACCATGCGACGCACATCTTCAGCAAGATCTTCGGCGAAGGTGATGGAGACGGAGGCATTCAAGGCTGGGCTCCTGGCTGCAAAGGCATTTCGATCCCGATTTTTTCCGCCGGCCCCAGCAATCGTGTCTCGCAAAGAGACCTGGTCAACGCGCTGCGCATCGCCATCGACCACGAGGTCCAGGTGATCAATATCAGCGGCGGCCAGCTCGTCGCCGCCAACAATGAAGCCGACACATCGCTGCGCGACATCGTGCGGGAGTGCCATGACAAAGACATACTCGTTGTCGCGGCGGCCGGCAATAACGGCTGCGAATGCCGCCACATTCCCGCCAGCTTGCCGCATGTGCTGGCCGTGGGCGCCATGGACAGTAACGGCCAGCCTATGGATTTCAGTAACTGGGGCAATGAATACCTCACGCAAGGAATACTCGCGCCTGGACAGGACATACTCGGTGCCCAGGCCAATGGCGCAAGCGCTCGCCTGACGGGCACCAGTTTCGCCACCCCACTCGTGTCCGCAGTTGCCGCCCTGCTGCTCTCTATACAACGGAAGAGAGGCATGCCCGCCTCTCCCAACCAGGTGCGTGAGGCACTTCTCGCGAGTGCCTCACCATGCGATCCCCGCTGGGGGTCGGACTGTCGCCGATTCCTGGCCGGGCGTCTGAATATTCAACAGGCCTACGTTCACCTATTCAATGGAGGAAGTGCTATGACTCACCAACAAACAGACGCCGACACCGGCGTCCCATCCATAGTATCGCTCACACCGTCGAGCCTGGAGCCACAAGGGTCCCTGGACGCGGTGGCCGCCATGCCGGCCGAGGCGCCCGCGGATTCCGCCGGCATCGTTAGCGTGGCCGCCGGCGCCACGGGCATCGTTCCATCCGGCGCCAGCGGCATCGTTCCGTCCGGCGCATGCGGATGCAAGCCGTCATCGTCGTCGCTGGTCTACGCCCTCGGGAAAATCGGCTATGACTTCGGCACCGAAGCCCGCCGCGACGGCTTCACTCAGCTGATGCCTGCCGGCCAGAGCCCCTACAACCCTGAGCAGTTGCTGGCCTATCTGGAAAACCGCGAGTTCGAATCCAGCATGTTGATCTGGACGCTCAACATCGACCTGACCCCCATCTATGCGATCGAACCAAGCGAGCCCTTCGCACGCGACACGTACGGCCTGCTGGTGGGCGCCCTGGAAGGGCAGGTGGCGAAACCGGATTCCGACGGCTATGTCGAGCGTGTTTCCATTCCCGGCTACCTCACCGGCAAAACGGTGCGGCTGTATTCCGGCCAGGTGGTGCCGGTGATCTCGGTGGTTCCGCGTGGCCTCTACTACTGGAACGTGAACAAGCTGATCGACACTGCGATGAAGGCGGCCAACCTCACCGACAAGGACGACAAGCTGAAGACCGGCCTGCGCGAGTTCCTGAACCGCATCTACTACGACTTCCGCAATCTCGGCACCGCGTCTTCGGAACGGGCCATGAATTTTGCCGCCACCAACGCCTTCCAGGCAATCACCGTATTCGCGGAAAACCTGACACCGGACGACAACGGGCATTCGCGTCAACTGGCCAAGATCGCCGTGGAGAAGAGCCCCTTCTGCCGTCTCGATTCCGATTGCTGGGACGTCAAGCTGGCCTTCTTCGATCCCGAGAACGATCAGCGCGCATGGCGCATCGTGCGCTACACGATAGACGTGAGCGACGTGATGCCCGTGACGATAGGCGATCCGAAAGCCTGGGCGGCAACCAGCTTCTGATATCCGGCGTATTGCGCCGGGCAGGAAGACACGGGGGAGCAGCGGAGGTGGCGGCTGGTCCGCCTCAAGAGGCCCTCGTGGAGAAATCCAGCCATATTTCAACCTCACTTTGGAGAATCATCATGAAAAAAGCGAACTATGAGTTTTCGAGCAAACAGCACATCGGCATGCCTATGCAGGCCAGCCCTGTGCATCGCACCATGGCCGGCGCCGGCGCCATCTCCGACGCCAGCGGCATCGAGGCATCGGGCTGGTGGGATACGCTGAAGAGCGTGGCCTCCACCGTCGCCCCATATGCTGCCAAAGTCGCGGGCGCCCTGCTGTAAGCGCATGTTTGCGCCCTGACGCACGTCCCCGCACGGTCTGACCGGGGGGGGGACGGGGTTCCACCGGCCGGCGGCCTTGGCCAGGCGCCGGTGGAATTTCGATGCGTCACGCGCCCCCCAATCAACCCACGCGAGGACATCATGAAGACACGCCACCACCACACAGCTGTGCGCCGCTCCATGCCGGACCAGGCTCAGCCCATTCAACGCAGCATGTACCACGGACCGATACCAAGCCATCCGGACTTCGCGGGAGGATTCTTCAACGTGATTGCGGGACTGCAGCATCCACACCCATCCATCTGTCACATCCTGTCGCCGGTCGCTCAATGGGATTGCCAGGCCGGCTTCGATTAAGCCATTGCCAGAAAGGACGCCAGCATGTCTGTCTATACCGTTTGCTTCAGCGGCACCGCCTGCACCCGCGATGAGGGAGAAAAGTCGCGCAAGGAAAGCGACCGCGACATCTACACCCCGGACACCGGCTACATCCCGGTTCGCATCCACAAGGAAATCACGGGTACGCTCCAGCCCGGTCGTGCCAGCGCCAGCGTCCGCGGCGTCGGTGAAAACGATTGGGCCTCCCCTCGGGACGATAGTGAGCCGCTCAAGCTTGACGGCCCGCTCCATGTGCCACCCGATCTGCGCCAGTACGCCCAGTCGTACTCAGGCGGTAACCAGTTCTCCTACCCAAGCCAGATTAATGGATGGGCCGCCGTCGCCCTCGCCCTGCACGGCGCCAATCTTGCGGCCGCCAGCGGCGCCGAGCAATACAATCTGATTGGCCATAGCCGGGGCGCGGCTGAATGTATCATGGCGGCCTGGTTCCTGTACGCCTACGGTCGCCGGGACGTGACCGTCAACATCTTTGCGATCGACCCCGTTCCCGGTTCAGGCGAATGGTATGGCATCCTGACCCAGTTGCCCCCGAACGTCGTCAATTTCACCGGCATCTATGCCTGGGACCATGTGGGGGGACGCCTTGATCCCGGCTTCATGGCGCTGGTCCCCCGGCCCAACGCGCGCCAGTGCCAGGAAGACCAACCGCCGTTCAAACTAGGGGCGACGTGGAAAACGTTAGCCGACCACAATCAACGCGCCGACCCGCTGCAGCTCCAGGCAGGCCGCATGCAACCCAAGGGCTATCAGCTTTATGCTTGCCGGGGACGTCACGGTACAGTGACAGGCAACAGGACATCAGACGGCATGTACGATGCCAGCAAAGCCGATCCCACCGTGGCCCCGGTGCCGGAACTGATCTATAAACTGGCGCGGGAACATCTGTCCGACTGGGGCACCTTGTTTGACGCCCCGTGCGCAGTGCAGACCAAGTCAGCCGAGTTGAGCGAAGCGATCCACACGAATCATGTTACGTTCGACAAAATGGGTGGCGGAGCTAACCGAACAAGCACGCTGCCGTGGCGGCCTTTGGTGCGGCGTATTTCGTCAATTTCCGGTCTCAATCCAGCGAACTATTATTACCTGGAGGACGTCGCGGGAGTGCCGCCAGCCCAATCCAACTATCCCGTCACGTCGGAACGGGCTGGCAGAGGCTGGGTGGACTGGTCGTATCTGTAAGTGCCAACGCCGGCGCCGCGCGGAATATCTCGCAAGTTGATGTCCAGCAGCTGCCGATAGAGCTGTTGGGCGTCACCAGCGCGCTGACGGGGATCCTTATGCAATACGGTCCGCAATAACTCGCCCAACGGGTGCCCGATCAACGGGGCCGGCAGCGGCACCTCACCATCGGCGACCTGTTGCCGGTACAATCGTTCCACGTTTGGCCCGGCGAACACCGGCTGCCCGGTGAGACATTCGAGCCACACCAGTCCCCAGGCATATAAATCGAATTTGGTGCTCGGCGGGGCGCCGAGTAATTGTTCCGGTGCGCTATAAGCGGGAGAAAACAGCCTGCCGCCTGGCGCCCCCGGGGCCATCATCAGCGCACTACCGAGGTCAAATAGCTTGGCCCCATCATCCGCGATCATGATGTTATGCGGCTTGACGTCACAGTGTACGACGCCGTGTTCATGCAGATAAGTCAGCGCCTCCAGGACATGCAACATCGGCGCACGCGCGGTGATCGCAGCAATCGCCCCTTCCTTGATCAGATGCTCACGCAGCGTGCGGCCATGGAGCAATTCGAATACAGCGAAGTGCGCGCCCCAATCCAATAAGGCGGCCAGTTGTGGGTGCGCCAATTGTCGGTGAAGCGTAATCTCATCGTCAAATTGAGGGGAATCCTGGTCTGTTTTGGGAAACTTGACAGCCACCAGTTCACCGTCCTCTTGACACCGCGCTTTGAATACGTGGCCGTATCCTCCTTCGCCCAGCAGCTCAAGTACACGGTAGTGACGTCGAGCGATGCTGACAACGATGGAGCCAGCTAATTGAGGAAAATGAGATGGCAATGCGGCCTGAGTGAAGTCCGGTCATAAAGACTGACTTTACTCAGACCGCAATTGGCACTCAACCACGTTAAATAACAGCGATCAACGGAGGATAACGGCCAATATTATTGTGCTCAGCTACGCATACTAACTACTAACAAAATAAGCGGCGCTTCAAACACTCGCAGAATTATCCCGGCACTGTTTGAAGCGGATCGAACCTGGCCTCCAATCGGGAACCCCTCATAATCTGGAAGCTGAAGTCACCAAAGCGTAATTCACCGCGCCGCCTCTCAATGAATCGCTCCCAACAGCGTTCAGCAGGAAGCGCGGTACTGATTTGATGACGCGCGCGGTGCAGCTGCATATTCAAATGTTTGGGTTCGAGCCTCAGCATTTCGGCAAGGTGCTCAGTTGCCAGCCACCCTTGGCTACGCACATCAAAGCCTCGTTGTGCATCGAGCAGGCGCTGGCGCGCCAGCGTCAGTATGCTGTAATGATGGCTGCGCTCGCCCAGCGCCGCCTCGCCCCGACCGGTCTGAATGCGCAGCTCAACGTGCTCCTCGTTCTGGCTGACATCGAAACAAAACAAAATCTTCGGCGGTTCGCATGCCAAGCCGACATCGAGCTTGACGGTCTCTTCAGCAAACATGCCGTTGATGTACCGCCAGGAGTGCCGCCCCAAGGTCAACACATCGCCGTCCCTTAGCTCATAGATGCCCATATCGTCCTCCCATAGCCACTGTCCGCCATCGTCCAAAAATATCATTACTTCCGGCTCATCCACGCTAGGCAAAAAATGCAATTCCCGTAAGCTGATTGGCTGGTTTAGTGAATCTAGCGGTAACAGCAGCGGACGTGGAGGGTCCAGATTGATGACAGTCCAACTGCGTCGCCTGTCACGTCCAAAATGTATGGTCTTTCCTTCGCTAATTTCAACACAGCCGTTCGGTACGACTACCTTCTGGTCAACAAAAGTACCGTTACGGCTGTGGTCGAATAATAGCCAGCTCTTGCCATTCCATCTTATTGAAGCATGAATGAGTGATACATCTGCCTGGTCAAGCACGGTATCGGCCCGCCCCAAGCTTCGTCCAAAAAGATGTAATGCGCGTAAAAAAAGAAGCTGCTTCGCGCCACTTTCTTGTAAGATCGCCACGTCATTATCCTTCGCTAGATGTTAAATGAGTCACCTATAAGTAGATTCGCCATTCGGTTTGAATGGCATATGGATATCAATCCAATTCGCGATCGAAAAGATGGAGGCTGCCCGGGACAATTAACGTCGGTTCCGACTTTTTGAAGTTGGGTTTTTTCCACTTTACACGTGGGCCATAGCCAACAATCTATTGAATTGTCACTTGAAGAAAATGCACATCTGGAACCGCGTGGTCGAGCGCGTGGTGCGTCCTATTCACTGCCCGTCTTGTGGCTGCAATTCGTGCAGCAGCGCCAGGCAGGCGCGCGCCGCCGCGTTGTCGTGGTCCTTTTCCTCGTGCCAGGCCGATACCGAGACCGCGACGATGTTATGCCCCCGCAGTGAACGGAACAGCGCCGCGATGTCCGCGTACTTGGGCCCCGATTTGACGTGATACTTCAGCGCGGGGATTTCCGATTCGGCGTCCATCACGTCGCTGTCGAAGTGCAGGTAGAGGCGCTCGTCGGGACTCAAGTGCTCGCCGATCCGGTCGATCGGGCAGACCACGACGCCGGAGCTTCGCACCGCCTCCAGCTCACCCGGATCGAGGTCGCGCGCGTCGGACAGGATCACCCGATGTTCGGGGTAGGGCGTGACGCCGATGGCCGCCAGCATCGCACCGATGGCGTCGCGATTATGCTTGCGGCGGTCGCCGCGCCCCACCAGGATGGCCAGCGGCATGCCGCCAAGGTATTGGGTCTGCGTGGTTGCCCAGGTATGGAAGTCGCCATGCGCGTCGAGCCACAGGATCCGTTCCGGCGCATGTCCGCTCCGTTGCAGGCCGCCCAGCATGCCCAGCGAGGACATGCAGTCGCCGGCGATGCTGACCGGGACCTTGCCCGCGTCGGCGACCTGTTCGACACGCTGCGCCAAGTCGGCGTAGATGCGGCCCATCCTGCGCAGCTTCTCGTTCGGATCAGCCAGCGAGGTCTCGGTAAAATCCGGCACATCGACGACGTCCCAGTCGTGCCGGTCGACTTCAGCGACGCGCCGCAGGCCGTCGCGGCGCTGGCCGATCAGGAACGGCACCAGCAAATGATTAGTCAAGTCCATGATTCCGGATCCATCGTGTAGCCCAGCCGCTCCATCATGGCCCGCACCGGCGGGTGCCGGCCCATGTCCAGCAAGGCCTGTTCGCGCTTGCGCCAGCGCTGCGCCGTGGGGATGTCGGTGGCCATCGTCACGGGCAGCCGCGCTGGCAGCGAGAGGTCGGAAAGGCCAAGCCATGCGGCTATGCGTTCCAGCTGTGCCGCCGGACGTTCCATGAACTGCTCGAACCGCAGGCGCAGCATCGGCACGCGGCTGGCAAGGATCGCTTCGTGCGACGCCAGCCACTGGTTCAGGCAGACGTCGCCCAGCGTGGATTGGGTGAACTGGCGCCAGTTGGGCGGCAGGTCGAACTTCCACCAGCGCTGGCCGAACGGCGTGGCGTCCGAGTAGCCGTGGATCCGCAGCGTGGTGCCGGCCCGCGCCAGGTCCTGCGCGAAGAAGCCCTTGGGCGAGAGCCAGCCATCCATCAAGCCGTTGACCGATTGCGCATAGCCGCGGCTGAGGTGGATGTATTGGATGTCGGCGCGCGGGAACAGCTGTTCGTGGATGCCGATGCGGTAGGCGTCGCTCGGTGACTTGAACAGCAGGACCTTGTGGGCCGCATCGTCGATGGTGAATTCGCGGCGGAAGCTGCGCGGCAGTACGAAGGGCGGTTCCTCGATCTTCAACGGCTCGTCGTAGTAGCCGCTGGCGCCCAGGCCGAAATCGCGCAGCGACGATGACGACTGCATGTCGTAAAAATTCATGCGCCATGGCTCGTCGCGAAACACGGCCGTCAATATCGCGCGGTGGAGCGTGGCGTCGGTGTGCTGCTTGCCGCGCATGGCTTCGTCCAGTGCCGCGTCGAGTTTGCGCTGTTGCGCGGCCTCGATGAAGCACAGCGGGAACTGCAGCAGCAGGCGCCGTCGCCATCGGCTCTTCAGTTGATCCAGCGGCTGCAGGCCCGGACTGGGGACGGTGAGGTCGGCGAACAGGTTGTCGGCCAGTGCGTCCGGCTGGGCCAGGGCGTCGATGGCGTCGCTGTCGGAGTTCATGCCGAAGCCGTTGTGCGTGAGCGGCAGGTAGGGTTCCATCTCGCCGTCGAGCGAGGCGACGTCGGGATGCTCCGCCAGCACATGCTTGATCAGGCTGGACCCCGAGCGCGAGTTGCTGAGTATGACCGCCACGCGCCTGACCTCAAGGCGCCACGGCGCATGCGCGACCTCGCGCAGGCCGGCGATGGTCTTGTACACGTCGTTCATACCGGCTTGGCTTGAGGCGATCGCTTGATGAGGAAGGCGTAGAATTCCTTGGTCTCGTCGGCGCGCACGCTGGCCATCAGGCGCATGCTGTAGCCGTTCTCCTTGGCCAGCTTGCGCACTTCCTTCACCGCACCGAAATTGGAATGCGCGAAGTAGATGCGGCCGTCCGGCTTGAGGTACTTGCCGACCTGCTCGAAGAACCTGGTATTCGTATGGAAGTCGGTGTCCCATTGCGAACGGGCGACCACATCGTGCGCCTCCTTGTTGCGGAAGGGGAGGTTGGCGGTGATGACGTCGAACTGCTCGTCGCCGACGCTGTCGAACAGGCTCGATGAGCGCACCTCCATGATGTCGCCGAAGCCGTGCGCCTCGGCGTTGTGGCGGGCGCTCTTCAACGCGGCGGGATTGATGTCGACGGCCAGCACACGGGCGGCGCCGGCGTAGCAGGCGAATACCGCGATCACGCCGGAGCCGGTGCCGACATCAAGTACACTGTCGCCCGCCTTCACGCGCAGCGCCCGCACCAGCGGCTGGCTGTCGGTGTAGGGCCAGAAGGTGTTGGGAAAAACGTGGAAATCCTTGCCCAGATAGCGTAAGGTCTTGCCATCCTCGGGTACTATCTTGAAAGCCTTTTGGCGGTTCTTCTGCCAACGGTCGATGTGCGCATTCTTGCCTAGGGAATTGTCCATTTCTGTCACCTTTCGGATGAAGGAACAACAATCGTGGCGGCGCGGGGCCGCCTTCAGGGATGCAAGACTGGATACTACTCCGATAATTTATCGTTGGATGAACAAATTGAACGTTATGAAAAAACCGAGTCACTATCTGCTTTATACCGGCCTGGCCCTTGCGGTCGTCACGCACGGCGCGCAGGCGCAGATGCGGATTGAAATCAGCGGCGTTGGCAGCAACCAGATCCCGGTCGCCGTCGCGGGCTTTGCCGATGAGATCCTGGCGCCGCAGCAGATCTCCGCCATCATCAAGGCCGACTTGGGCCGCAGTGGATTGTTCAATGTGATCGACGCCGGCACCGTCAATGACGTCAACAACATCGACTACGCCGGCTGGAAGGCCAGGGGCGCCGATGCGCTGGTGGTGGGCACCGTGTCCGCGCTGGCGGATGGCCGCTACGACGTGCGCTACAAATTGTTCGACACCGTGAAGGCCAGCCAGCTGTCGCGCCAGGACCAGTCGGTGCCGGCGCAGGCGGCCCGCCTGGCGGCGCACAAGATCGCCGACGACGTGTTCTTCAAGCTCACCGGCGTGCCCGGCGCGTTCGCCACCCGCGTGGCCTACATCAAGCAGGAGGGCAGCCGCTACAAGCTGGCCGTGGCCGATATCGACGGCGAGGGCGAACAGACGGCCCGCGTGTCGAATGACCCCATCATGTCGCCGGCCTGGTCGCCGGATGGCAGCAAGGTCGCCTACGTATCGTTCGAGCAGAAAAAGCCGGTGGTGTATGTGCAGAACCTGGCAACGCAGGCGCGCACCGTGGTCGCCAATGAAAAGGGCAGCAACTCATCGCCCGCGTGGGCGCCGGACGGCGGCAAGCTGGCCGTGTCGCTGTCGATGGATGGGCACACGCAGATCTACACCGTCAACGCCAACGGCGGCGGCTTGCATCGCGTCTCCGACGGCACCGGCGCCTCCATCGACACCGAGGCGCAGTTCTCGGCCGATGGCCAGAGCATCTACTTCGTCAGCGACCGCAGTGGCGGTCCGCAGATCTACCGCATGAACGCGGACGGCAGCGACGCCAAACGGATCACCTTCGGCGGCAGCTACAACATCAGCCCGCGCATATCGCCCGACGGCACCACGCTGGCCTACATCTCGCAACGCGAGGGCAATTACCAGCTGTACGTGATGGACCTGGCCACCGGGCAGGAAACGCGGCTGTCCGACAGCACCGACGACCTGTCGCCCAGCTTCGCGCCGAACGGCAAGTACATCATCTACTCCACCGAGGCGGCCGGCCACAAGTCGCTGATGGTGGTGTCGGTGGATGGCCGCGTGAAGCAGCGCCTCACCGCGCAGGATGGCGATGTCCGGCAGCCGGTGTGGGGACCGTTCCTGCGTTAGTCCCGCAGGTTGCGCTCGGCGATTTTGTGCAGCGCCGCCAGCGCCGGCGCGTCGTCCGGCCAGCGGGCCAGGCCAAGTTTGGCATTGGCTTGTTGTGCGTTGATGCCGGCCAGCAGGCGGCCGGCGATCTGCTGTCCCTGCACCTGCGTCACCCACGGCACCAGCACGCAGAGGCGGTCGTCGCCGAAGCGGAAGGCCCAGTCGCTGGGGCGGCACACTTCCTCGATCTGGCGCGCTGCCTGCACCAGTTGCTCATCGCCGGCGCCCGGCGCCAGCGCGACCAGCATCAGCGACACCGTCGGCGGCTTGCCGCGCTGGCTGCGCGTGAGCTGGCCGAAGATCGATTCCAGGTACAGGTGATTGTGCAGGCCGGTGAGCGGATCGGGGGAGGCGGTGCGGCGCAGTGTCGCCATCAACGCCGCGCGGCGCAGCGCGAACAGGTGGGATAGCGTGCCGGCCACCAGCACGGCGGCGCCGACGCCGAGCAGCGTTTCAGCCGGGTTGCCTGGCCTGAGCCACGCCACGGCCAGCCCCAGCACCGACCAGCCGACGCTGTACACCATGCCCATCTGAACCCCCAGCATCAGGTAGGAGGCCACCGGCAGCACGCACAGCAGGCCGGCCAGTTGCGGCCGCAGGTACACCGCCGCCAGCAGGGCGCTGAAGCAGCAGAACAGCACGGCGCACCACAGGCTCAGTCGCGGCGTGTCGTCGGCCCAGGGGAGAGGTTTGTTCATTCGACAAGTATGGTGGCGACGATTTTGGGCGTCAAGTCATGCCATCAATTGATAATGATTCTTATTAACTGGTAGAATGACTGCTGATATGGACGCGCTTGACGCTTGAAGGTCGATTTGTGAAAAAACTCTGGTTCCAGCTGCACTGGTTGGTCGGCATTACCGCCGGCACCGTATTGGTCGTGATCGGCCTGACCGGCGCCATCCTCGCGTTCCGCGACGAGGTGCTGGACCTGCTCAATCCTGGCGTGACCAGCGTGGCTGTACGGCAGGCGCCCATGGTGGCGCCGCCGCAGGTGGCCGAGGCGGTCCAGCGCGCGCATCCCGGGGCGCGCATCAGCAGCATCACCGTGTATGCCGAGCCGGGCGCCTCCGCGCGCGTTACGCTGGCGCCGGCGCCGGGCGAGAAGCACGGCGAGACGGTCTTCGTCGATCCGTACAGCGGCGCCATGCTGCCGGCTTTGCGTTATGACGGCGTGTTCGAATGGGTGGAATCGCTGCACCGCTTCCTGCTGCTGCCGCGCGACGATGGCCGTCCGGTGGTCGGCGGGCTGGCCTTGTGCCTGATGGGGCTTGCGTTGAGCGGCCTTTATCTGCGCTGGCCGCGCCGCGCGCTCGACTGGCGCACCTGGCTGACTTTCGACACGCGCCTCACCGGCCGCTCCTTCCTGTGGGGGCTGCACTCGGTGGCGGGCACCTGGGCGCTGGCGGCCTACCTGGTCTTCACCGTCAGCGGTGTGTATTGGAGCTTCGATGTGGTGCGCGATACGGTCGATGGCTGGGCCGGCGTGAGCCGTCCACCGCGCGCGGCGGCTGCGGCCAAGCCCAAGATGGCCAGGGAGGCCGGCGCCAAGCGCGCCGAAGCCGCCGACCTGACGCTGGCCTGGACCACCTTCCAGCAGCAGGCGCCGGGATGGAAGACCGTGGTCCTGCGTCCGCCCGAGCGCGCGACGCAGCCGCTGCAGGTGCTTTGGCTGGATGGCGAAGCGACGCACATCCGCGCGCGCAGCCGCATGTCGATCAACCAGCAGACCGGCGCCATCGTCAAGCACGAGCCGTATGCGCAGATGGGCATGGCCGCGCGCGCGTTGACCACGTTCTACCCGCTGCACATCGGGACCTATTTCGGATTGCCGGGCCGCCTGTTCATGTTCTTCGCCAGCCTGTCGCTGCCGGGCTTCGCGGTCACAGGATGGATGCTGTACCTGAAGCGCCGGCGCCAGAAGCGCAGCGCGCAGGCCGAACGCGCCAAGCTGGCCGGCGCCGTCGATGGCGCCGATCCCGTGCTGATGGCCTATGCCAGCCAGACCGGATCGGCCGAGCGATTGGCGCTGCAAAGCGCGGCCTTGCTGCAAAAGGCCGGCGTGGCGGTGCATGTGCAATCGCTGGAAAAGCTCACGCCTCCGCTGCTGGGCAATTACCGTCGCGTGCTGTTCGTCGCCAGCAGTTTTGGCGAAGGCGAGCCGCCCGATCCCGCGCGCCGCTTCAGCCGCCTGCTGCACGCCGCCGCCGAGGAGCTGGCGCATTTGCAGTACGCCGTGCTGGCGCTGGGCGACCGCAATTACCTTCAGTTCTGCGGCTTTGGACGCACGTTGGATACGCGCCTGCGCGTGCTGGGTGCGCAGCCGCTGCATCCGATGATTGAAGTCGACAACGGCGACGCCGGCGCGCTGGCCCGCTGGTCGCACGCCTTGCACGAGCTGGCCGGTGTTGGTGGCGGGGCGCCGCAGGATGCGCTGTCCGCCGGCGCGCCGGACAGCGACTACACCAGCTGGCGCCTGGCGCGGCGCGAGCTGCTCAATCCCGGCAGCATCGGCGGCGAGCTGCATGAAATCACGCTGACCAGGGACGGCGGCGCCGATTGGCGTCCCGGCGCCTTGCTCGATGTGTGGCCCGGGCATTACGCTCCGGGACAGGCAGCGCGCCGCTACTCGGTCGCGTCGCTGCCGGCGGATGGCTGTTTGCAGCTGCTGGTGCGCCAGGTGAGGAACGGGCAGGGCATGGGGCTGGCCTCGGGCTGGCTGACGGCGCAAGCAAAGCCTGGCGACGAGGTGCGCGTGCGGCTGGTGGCCAATCCGGCGTTCGACATGCATGACGGCGCGCAGCCGGCCATCTACATCGGCAACGGCTCTGGCATGGCGGGCTTGCGTTCGCACCTGCGCGCGCGGGCCGCTGGCGGGCAGCGGCGCAACTGGCTGGTGTTCGGTGAACGTCAGCGCGAATTCGACGGCATCTGCGCCGGCGAAATCCAGGACCTTCAGCAGCGCGGCTATCTGCCGGAACTGGACCTGGTCTACTCGCGCGACGCCGGCGGCCAATACGTGCAGGAGCGCCTGCGCGCCAGGGCCGGCCAGCTGCGCGGCTGGATTGCCGATGGCGCCGTGATCTACGTCTGTGGCAGCCTGGAAGGCATGGCGGGCGGCGTGGATAAAGCGTTGGAAGAAATCATCGGCAGCGCCGCCCTCGACGAACTGCGCGAGTCCGGCCGCTACCGCCGCGACGTCTATTAAAGCGCGGTCTCGTAGCCTTCGAGGACGTTGACGACGTTGGTGCCCAGTTCCTTGACCGCGTAGCCGCCTTCGAAGATGAAGGCGGTCGGCAGGTTCAGGTAGGCCAGGCGTTCGCCGATCTTCAGGTAGTCGGCGCTTTGCAGCATGAAGCGTGACAATGGATCGCCGGCGAATGTGTCCACGCCCAGCGATACCACCAGCGCATCCGGCGCGAAGCTGCCCAGGCGGATGCAGGCCGTCTCCAGCGCCGCGAACCACGCCTGCGCCGTGCTGCCCGCCGCCAGCGGCAAATTCATGTTGAAGCCCAGTCCCGCACCTTCGCCGCGCTCGTCGGCATGGCCCAGGTAGAACGGGTACTCGCTGCGCGGATCGGCGTGGATGGAGATGAACAACACGTCGTCGCGGTGATAGAAGATGCTCTGCGTGCCGTTGCCGTGGTGGTAATCGATGTCGAGGATGGCGACCTTGCGCGCGCCGTCGTCCAGCATGTGCTGCGCCGCCAGCGCGGCGTTGTTGAGGAAGCAGTAGCCGCCGAAGAAATCAGCGCCCGCATGGTGTCCCGGCGGGCGGCTCAACACGAAGGCGCCACGCTCGCCCAGCCGCAGCGCGTGCGCGGCGTTGACCGCGCAATCGGCGCCGGTCTTGGCGGCGGTCCAGGTGCCGGCGGTCAGCGGCGTGCCGTTGTCCATCGAGTACAGCCCCAATTTGGCGCAGAAGTCGTCCGGCTCGATGTCGTCGCGCAGCGTGCGCACCGGCCAGACCGAAGGGAAGGCGTCCTTGCCGGCGTTGGCTGGATCGAGCGCCAGCCATTCGTTCCAGGCGCCGCGCAGGAAGTGCAGGTAGCGCGGCGTGTGGATGCGCTCCAGCGACATCAGGGGCACGCCGTGCGGCGTGACGATCTTGCCCAGCCCGCGCCGGCCCAGCTCCGCCAGCACCGAATCGACACGCTCCGGCTTTTCGAAGCACGGCACCATCTCGCCGCGGAAGATCTCGTAGCGGCCGCGATGTTGCGCGTGCAGTTCGTTGTAGAAGGTGAGCAAACCGGCTCCTGGTTCAGTCGCAGTCCATGCTGGAGTGGCACAGGTTGCTGGCGCGGTAGGCGGCTACGTAATCGTCGAAGCTCGATTGCGGCGCCGCTTCCATCTCCGCCTGCTCGGCCAGCGAGACGGCGGCCAGGCCGTCGAAGTACGCGGCTTCCTCGGCGCTCGGCGGATGGCTGCGGAAGTAGGCCGCGTGCTGCTTGCTCTGCGCCAGTCCGAAGGTGGCGAACGACTTGCCGTTGGCGCGCAAGGCCGCCAGCACCTTGGCCGACGGCGTCAGCTCGGCGTCGCGCAGCTTGGCCGCCTGCTGCGCGATGGCGTCGGCGTGTACGGTGTCGCCGCGCTGCGCGTCCAGCAGCGCCGCCACCGGCTGGATGCGCTCCAGCAGTTGCAGGCCCCACGCTTGCAGGCTGATTTCACCGTCGTCGCTGGTGAGCGTCAGGCCCGGACGGCGGCCTTCCTTGACGGTGCGGGCGAAATTCTCGGTGTGGCGCAGGCTTTCCTCCGGCGCGATGACCGGGCTTTCCTCCAGCGCGCAGAACATCAGGAAGGCGTCGAGGAAGCGGCCGGTCTGCACGCTGATGCCGACCGGCTCGAACGGGTCGACGTCCATGCAGCGCACTTCGATGTACTGCACGCCGCGCGCGCACAGCGCCTGGATCGGCCGCTCACCGGTCTGGATCACGCGCTTGGGGCGGATGGTGGAGTAGTACTCGTTCTCGATCTGCAGCACGTTGGTGCTCAGCTGGATCCATTCGCCGTCACGCTTGGTGCCCAGCTTCGCATACGGCTCGTACGGCTGGTTGACGGCCTTGGTCAGGGTGGCGACGTAGCTGTCCAGGCAGTTCTCGTGCGGGCTCAGTCCCGATTGCGCGTCGTTCTGGTAACCCAGGTCGCTCATGCGCAGGCTGGTGGCGTAGGGCAGGTAGAGCGTGTCGTCGGACAGCGTTTCCAGCTTGTGCGGGCGGCCGCGCAGGAAGCCGCTCGACAGCACCGGCGAGGCGCCGAACAGGTACATCAACAGCCAGCTGTAGCGGCGGAAGTTGCGGATCGTGGCCAGGTAGGCTTCGGACTGGAAGGACTTGGGCGACAGGCGCTTCTCATTGCCTTCATGCTCGGCCAGCACGCGCCACAGGCGTTCGTCCAGCGAGTAGTTGTAGTGGATGCCGGCGATGCATTGCATGGCCTTGCCGTAGCGCAGCGCCAGGCCGCGACGGTACACGTGCTTGAGCGTGCCCATGTTGGAGGTGCCGTACCAGGCGATCTCGATCTCATCCTCGCCCGGCAGCTGGCAAGGCATGGACTGGCTCCACAACAGCTCGTCACCCAGCTTGCTGTAGGCATAGCGGTGGATGCCGTCGAGCTTGTCGAGCGTGGTGGCGATGTCCGCCTCGGCCGGGGTGATGAACTCCAGCAGCGTCTCGGCGTAGTCGGTGGTGATTTGCGGATGCGTCAGGGCCGAGCCCATGGCCACCGGATGCGGCGTCGCCGCCAGGTGGCCGCGCGCGTCCACCCGCAGTGTTTCGCGTTCGATGCCACGCAAGCCACCCAGCACCGGACGGTGCTCTGGCTGGGCCAGCAAGGCCAGGCGGCGAGTCAATAGATTGGACAATTGGATCTTCCTTTCGTAGTGCAGCAACTGTTGCATCAAAGCGTGAGGTGCGAGATTAACCGAAAACGGACAATCGCGTCGGCGCCGGCCCAAAGTTGACCGGAGCCGAAGATCGCTTGCTAGTTTATCAAATACCGCCGGAAGGGGCCCGAAAGCCAGAATACCGCAGATGAGGAAATGGTGTCAGCGCGCTCGCGCACCCGTGACGCGCTCGATGCCGGCCAGATCGGTCCAGCTTTGCACGGCGTTGTAACCTTGATCGGTTAACAACTGGCGCACGGCGGCGGCCTGGTCGTAGCCGTGCTCCATCAGCAGCCAGCCTTGCGGCTTGAGGTGGGCGGCGGCGCCGGCGACGATGATGCGCAGCGCCGACAGGCCGTCGGCGTGGTCGGTCAGCGCGCCGGGCGGCTCGTAGCGCAGGTCGCCCTCGGACAGGTGGCGGTCGCCGCTGGCGATGTAGGGCGGGTTGGAGGCGATGACGTCGAACGGCGGCTGGCCTTGCAGCGCGGTGTACCAGTCGCTCTGCAGGAAGTTGACCTGGGCGCCGTTGGCGGCGGCGTTGCGGCGCGCCACGGCCAGCGCGTCCGGGCTGACGTCGAGCGCGGTGACGGCGGCGTCGCGCCGGGTGTGCGCCAGCGCCACGGCGATGGCGCCGCTGCCGGTGCCCATGTCGAGCACGCGGCCTTGCGGCGGCAGGCGGTCCAGCGTCAGCTCGACCAGCAGTTCGGTGTCGGGACGGGGGATCAGCACGGCGCCGTTGACCTCGAACGGCAGGCCGAAGAACTCGCGCTGGCCGACGATGTAGGCCACCGGCTCGCCGGCCAGGCGGCGCTGCACCAGCGCGGCGAAGCGCGCGGCCTGTTCGGCGTCGAGCTCGTGCTCGGACTGGGTGATCAAACTCACGCGCGACAGGCCGAGCGCGTGGCACAGCAGCACGCGGTTGTCCAGCGGGTCCAGCAGCGACTGCACTTGCAGCGCGCCGAGGGTGACGCCGGCGGCGATGGCGCTGAGGTCGGTGATCATCAGCGCGCGCGGCGGATCAGCAGCCAGGCCAGGCCCAGCGTGCACAGGCCGAAGCTCAGGAAGGACCACTGCGGAATCGACAGGCCGAACCATGGCGCCAGCGCGTCCTCGCACAGGCCGTCGGCGTGGAACAGGACGGGCAGGTAGGTCGCGGTGGGGATCTTGTTGAGGAAGGTCTCCATCGGGTCGATGCCGCACGACAGGCCGGGATGGGCCAGGATGTACAGGTGCTTGCCGGCGGTGTACAGGCCGCCCAGCGCGGCCAGCAGGCCGAGGCCGGCGCCCAGCTTGGGCTTGCCGTAGGCGCCGAACAGGCAGCAGATGCCGATGGCGATGAACAGGTAGCGCTGGATCACGCACAGCGGGCAAGGCAGCATGTCCAGGCCGATCTGCAAATACAGGGCGACGCCGATCACGCCGAAGCAGGCGATGGCGATGGACAGCAGCAGGGAGCGCGTATGTATCATGGGGTGATCCGGTTAGATGGCGATGGGAGTAGCGGGCAATTCTCGCACAAAGTTGTCGCTTCAGCCTTAGGCAGGTGTTAACTCTTGCCCGTCGTTCCCGCGTTCGCGGGAACGACGCGTTACTGGTTAATCGCCCAGCGCCGCCAGCAGCTCGGCCTGGTGCTCGGCGGCCAGCGCGTTGGTCAGCTCGGTCAGGTCGCCGTCCATGATGAAGTCCAGCTTGTACAAGGTCAGGTTGATGCGGTGGTCCGTCATGCGGCCCTGCGGATAGTTGTAGGTGCGGATGCGTTCGCTGCGGTCGCCCGAGCCGATCAGGCTCTTGCGGGTGGCCGCCTCCTTCGACTGCTGCTCGCGCAGCTGCACGTCCTTGATGCGCGCGGCCAGCACCTTCATGGCCTGCGCCTTGTTCTTGTGCTGCGAGCGGTCGTCCTGGCACTCGACCACGATGCCGGTCGGCAGGTGGGTGATGCGCACGGCCGAATCGGTCTTGTTGATGTGCTGCCCGCCGGCGCCGGAAGCGCGGTAGGTGTCGATGCGCAGGTCGGCCGGGTTGATGTTGACGTCCTCCACCTCGTCCGCCTCCGGCATCACCGCCACCGTGCAGGCGGAGGTGTGGATGCGGCCCTGGGTTTCGGTGGCCGGCACGCGCTGCACGCGGTGGCCGCCGGATTCGAACTTCAGCTTGGCATACACGCCGTTGCCGATCAGGCGCACGATCACCTCGCGGTAGCCGCCCAGGTCCGACGGCGATTCCGACACCACCTCCACCTGCCAGCGGTTGCGCTCGGCGAAGCGGGTGTACATGCGCAGCAGGTCGCCGGCGAACAGCGCCGATTCGTCGCCGCCGGTGCCGGCGCGGATCTCCAGGAAGATGTTGCGCTCGTCGTTGGCGTCCTTGGGCAGCAGCATTTTCTGCAGCTCCAGTTCCAGTTCGGCCAGGCGGGCCTTGGCCGCCTCGATCTCATCCTGCGCGAAGTCCTTCATCTCGGGATCGCCGAGCATTTCCTGCGCGGCGTCCAGGTCGCCGATGGCTTCCTGGTAGGACTTGTACAGCGCCACCAGCGGGCCCAGCTCGGCGTGCTCGCGGGTCATCTTGCGGTAGGCGTCCATATTATTGGTCGCGCCTTCGGACATCAGCAATTCATCGAGTTCGACCAGGCGGTTCGCCAGTTGATCGAGCTTGGCCAGCATGGATGGTTTCATAGCGTATTCGGTATAGGAGTTGAGGCAGATGCCGCGGCGGGGCGGCGGAGGGTGCGCGGCGGCGTGGCGCGCGCGGGCAAGGCAGTGGCGCTAACGGCGGCCGCGGAACAGCTGCGGCAGCAGCTCGGCCAGGTGGGCGCGTTCCTCGCCCTGCGCACGGTGCAGCGCCTGCTGCGGGCCGTGCATGAATTTCGCGGTCAGGCCCTTGGACAGGGCTTCCAGCACGGCGTCGATGTCCTCGCCCTTGGCCAGCATCTTGCGCGCGCGTTCCAGTTCCAGCTGGCGCAGCGCCTCGCCGTTCTCGTGCAGGCTCTGGATGACGGGCACCACGGCGCGGTCGTCGATCCAGTGCATGAACGATTGCACGCGGGTTTCAATGATGGCCTCGGCCTGGGCCACGGCGGCCTGGCGGTTCTCGATGCCGGTCTGGACCACCTTGCCCAGGTCGTCCACCGTGTACAGGAAGGCGTCGTTGAGGCGGGCCACTTCCGGCTCGATATCGCGCGGCACGGCCAGGTCGACCATGAACATCGGCTTGTGGCGGCGCGCCTTGATCGCGCGCTCCACCATGCCCAGGCCGATCAGCGGCAGCGACGAGGCGGTGCAGGAGATGACGATGTCGTACTGGTGCAGCTTGTCCTGCAGGTCGGCCAGGCGGATGGCGCGGCCGCCGAAGCGGTGCGCCAGGATCTCGCCGCGGTCCAGCGTGCGGTTGGCGATGGTGATGCTCTTGGGGTTCTGCGCCGCGAAGTGCGTGGCGCACAGCTCGATCATCTCGCCGGCGCCGATGAACAGCACGTTCTGCTCGGCGATCTTGTCGAAGATGCGCTGCGACAGGCGCACGGCGGCCGCCGCCATCGACACGCTGTGCGCGCCGATTTCGGTGGTGCTGCGCACTTCCTTGGCCACCGAGAACGAGCGCTGGAACAGCTGGTGCAGGTAGGTGCCCAGGCCGCCCGCCTCGTCGGCGGTGCGGATCGCGTCCTTGATCTGGCCGAGGATTTGCGTCTCGCCCAGCACCATCGAATCGAGCCCGGAGGCGACGCGGAAGGTGTGGCGCACGGCGTCGTGCTGCGGCAGCAGATACAGGTGCGGGCGCAGTTCGGCGTAGTTCAGCTTGTGGAAGTCGGCCAGGAAGTGGGCGCCGGCGTCGAGCGAATCGGGCACGCGGCTGGCCGCGTACAGCTCGGTGCGGTTGCAGGTGGACAGGATGGCCGCCTCGTCGCTGCCGCGATGGTCGATGCGCTCGAACCAGGAACGCGCCGCCACCACCGCCTGGCCCAATTGCTCAGGGGCGAACGCCAGCCTCTCGCGCAGCGAGACAGGGGCGGTGTTGTGGTTGAGGCCGACGGCGAGCAGCTGCATTTCGGGTCCGTGCGTTGAGTTAGCGGACATTATACCGTGTAGTATCCCTGACTTGCCGGCATCTGCCCATAGCCCAAACGGCGTACCAGCCATATCGGCGGCCTGATCAGGCCCCCAGTTTTTCCAGGCGGTAGCCGTAGCTGTAGACCGGCACCAGTCGGAATCCGTTTTCCGGCTTCAATTGCAACTTGTTGCGCACGCGCGAAACGTGGGTGTCCATGGTGCGCGAGGGCACGGCGGTTTCGCGTATCCACACCGCCTCATGGATGTAGGCGCGCGACAGCGGCCGTCCGATGTTGCGGAAAAATAACAGTGCCAGGTAGAACTCTTTGTGGGTGACATCCAACACTATGCCGTCCATCAACAAGCGGCCGGGCCGGGTTTCGAACACATATTGACCGAATTGCAATTGTTCGGCGCCGTTCTGGGCCGGGTAGGCGCGCCGCAACAGCGCTTGCACTCGGGCAACCATTTCACTGCGGCGCAGCGGCTTGATCATGTAATCGTCGGCGCCGGCGGCCAGGCCGGCCACGATATCGTCCTCGCCCGAGCTGGTGGTGAGGAACAGCACCGGGGCGTTGTCGGGCAGCTTTTCGCGGGCCCGGCGTAACACTTCCGCACCGCCCAGATCGACCACTTGCCAGTCGAGAATCAGCATGTCGTAGCTGTCCTTGCGCAGCTGCGCGAGCACGTCCTTGGCGCTCTGAAAACTATGGCAGATATGGCCCGCCGAGGTCAGCACCTGGCAGATCAGATCGGCCTGGCCACGGTCATTGTCTAATACGGCGATTCGCATACAACTGCCTGTAGGAAAATGTTAAGGAGAAGTCACTTCAAATATAACAGAGATTTACAAAAAAAGTTAGCAAAAATGCTAATTATTTTTCTTGAGACACTAATATTTACTCGGAGACAACTCGCCAAAACACCGTGCGCACTTGCACAACCATTACACGGTACACTGGAAAAACGCTGAATTCAATGAAGAAGTTGAAAAAGGGAAAGAAAGTCTAGCCGTAGCCGGGAGCATGCATGGGACTGAAAAAAGACACAAATTGGATCTTGGTACCGGGCAACCCCCGGGACATCGAGGCGGTGCGCGAGCGTTGCCGCAAGCTGGTGCGGCGGCGCGCGATGGTCTCGGCCGGCGTGGCGGCGGTGCCGATACCGGGGCTGGACGTGGTGTCCGACCTGCGCCTGTTCGCGCTGCTGATCGACGACATCAACCACGAGTTCGGCCTGACGGCGCAGCAGATCGAGCGCATGCAGCCGAAGTTCCGGCTGATCGCCTACGAGGCCGCGATCGGCGTCGGCGGCATGTTGGTGGGCAAGCTGGTGACGCGGGAGGTGGTGCTGCAGCTGCTGCGCCGCACCGGCATGAAGTCGGTGGCGCGGCAGGCCAGCAAGCTGGTGCCCCTGGCCGGGCAGCTGGCCTCGGCCGGGATCGGTTTCGTGGCCTTCAGCCAGATCGGCTACCAGCATGTGGATGCCTGCGCCAAGGTGGCGCAGGAGTTGGTGACGGCCGGGATCGCCCAGCCGCAGTAACCGCCGGGACTTAAGCGTCCGGCAGCACCACGTTTACGTCCAGCACCTCCAGGTTGCCCTGGCGGTCCAGCGAGATCTTGATGTCGTCGGCGTTGACCTTGGTGTACTTCGAGATCACCTCGATCAGCTCCTTGTGCAGCGCCGGCAGGAAGTCCGGACCGCTGCGGCCATTGCGCTCGCGCGCGATGATGATCTGCAACCGCTCCTTGGCCGCGGTGGCGGTTTTCGGTTTTTGCGGGAACAGGAAAGAAAGCAGGGCCATGGTTACTTGCTCCCGAAAATACGCTGCAGCAGGCCAGGCTTCTCGTAGGTGGTAAAGCGCAGCGGCAGTTCCTGGCCGAGGAAGCGCGACACCACATCTTCATAGGCTTCCGCAACATCGGTACCCTTGAAGTGAATCGCCGGATTGCCCTGGTTCGACGCGTGCAGCACCGATTCCGATTCCGGAATGATGCCGATCAGTGGAATGCGCAGGATTTCCTGCACATCTTCGTACGACAGCATTTCGTCCGCTTCCACGCGCTTGGGCGAGTAACGGGTGATCAGCAGGTGCTCCTTGACCGGCTCGCCGCCGGTCTGCGCGCGGCGCGACTTGGCCTGGATGATGCCGAGGATGCGGTCCGAATCGCGCACCGACGATACTTCCGGATTGGTGACGATGATGGCTTCGTCGGCGAAGGTCAGCGCCATCAGCGCGCCGTGCTCGATGCCGGCCGGCGAATCGCAGATGATGTACTCGAAGCCCATGTTGATCAGCTCGTGCAGCACGATTTCCACGCCGTCCTCGGACAGTGCATCTTTGTCGCGCGTCTGCGACGCCGGCAGGATGAACAGGTTGTCGCAGTGCTTGTCCTTGATCAGGGCCTGGGTCAGCGACGCTTCCTTGTTGATCACATTGATCAGGTCGTACACCACGCGGCGTTCGCAGCCCATGATCAGGTCGAGGTTGCGCAGGCCGACGTCGAAGTCGATCACCGCGGTTTTATGACCGCGCATGGCCAGGCCGGTGGAGAAGCTGGCGCTGGAAGTCGTCTTACCGACACCGCCCTTACCGGACGTTACAACAATAATTCTCGCCACAAAAAAGTCCTTTTCAGAGAGTTGCTAGTCAAGCGCGGTTTGCAGAATTGACAGATAGTATATCGATTCGGTCGCCGACCAAGCGAATTTGCGCAGGAGAACGCGCGTACTCGGCCGGGAAGCCGTCTTCAAATGTGCGGTAAACGCCGGCAATCGACACTAACTCCGGCGACATCGTCATGGCGAAGATGCGCGCGTCGCGGTTGCCGGAAGCGCCCGCCAGCGCGCGGCCGTTGAGCGTGTTGTACACGTGGATGCTGCCGTCGGCGATGATCTCGGCGCCATTGTTGACCACGGCGGTGATGATCAGGTCGCAGCCGCGCGCGTAGATGCGCTGGCCGGCGCGCACTGGGGTGTCGATGATCATCACGCCGGCGTTGCCGGGGAAGCCTTCGGCCGTTGCTGCCGGGGCCGGTGCCACAGCGGCCGGCGCGGGCTTGGCGGGCGCCGGAGCGGCTTCCTGCTCGTCGCGCGGCTTGGTCGCGGTTTCGATGCTCAGGCCGTGGGCGGCGATCTCGGCGGCCATGGACGGCGGCGCGTTGCGCACGGCGACTGGATTCAAGCGGTATTTTTTCAGCAGGGCGATGATGCCGGCCCAGTCGATCGGTGCGCAGCCGGCAGGCAGGGCGGCAACGTCAATCACGGTCAGGTCGTCTTCGAAGAAATCGGTGGTGCCGCCGGTCATTTCGGCCAGCGCGGCATCGAGGGCCAGGCGGTCCGGCGTGGACAGGATGGCGGAGACGGCGACTACGGTGGAAATCTTAATTTCTATGGGCTTTTGAAACAGGCTCTTGGACATGGGCGACAGTATTAGAGGGTTAACCTCGCGCGCATGCGCAGGCACGAGCATTTTACTGTGGAAAACGACGGATGGGGAGGGCTGGCGCCGTACTGGGCCAGTAAAAATGCGGGATGGCGGCGGCCCGGCAGGCCGCCGCCATGGGCGATTAGTAGATCGCGTGCTCTTCACGCAGCTGGCGGGCGGCGGCCACCATGTTGCGCAGCGCGGTTTCGGTTTCCGCCCAGCCGCGCGTTTTCAGCCCGCAGTCCGGGTTGACCCACAGGTTGGCCGGCGGGATCACCGCGCTGGCCTTGTGCAGCAGCCGCACCATCTCGGCCTGGCCCGGCACGCGCGGCGAATGGATGTCGTACACGCCGGGGCCGATCTCGTTCGGATAGCGGAAGCGGCCGAAGCCGTTCAGCAGCTCCATGTCCGAGCGGCTGGTCTCGATGGTGATGACGTCGGCATCCATGGCGGCGATCTGCGGCAGGATGTCGTTGAACTCGGCGTAGCACATGTGGGTGTGGATCTGCGTGCCGTCGGCCGCCGCGCTGGCCGACACGCGGAAGGCGCGCGTGGCCCAGTCCAGGTACTCGTCCCAGCGGCCGCGGCGCAGCGGCAAGCCTTCGCGCACGGCCGGCTCGTCGATCTGGATGATGCCGATGCCGGCCCGCTCCAGGTCGGCCACCTCGTCGCGGATCGCCAGCGCGATCTGCAGCGCGGTGCGGGCGCGCGGCTGGTCGTCGCGCACGAAGGACCATTGCAGGATGGTGATGGGGCCGGTCAGCATGCCCTTCATCGGCCTGCCGGTCAGGCCTTGCGCGTGCGCGGTCCAGTCCACCGTCATGGCTTTCGGGCGGCTGACGTCGCCGTAAATGACGGGCGGCTTGACGCAGCGCGAGCCGTACGATTGCACCCAGCCCAGCTGCGTGAAGACGAAGCCGTCCAGCTGCTCGCCGAAATATTCGACCATGTCGTTGCGCTCCGCCTCGCCGTGGACCAGCACGTCCAGGCCCAGGTCTTCCTGGCGGCGCACAGCGTCGGCGATTTCCTCGCGCATCTTCGCTTCATAGTCGCCGGTGTCGAGCTCGCCGCGCTTGAAGGCGGCGCGGGCGGCGCGGATCGCGGCCGTCTGCGGGAAGGAGCCGATGGTGGTGGTCGGGAAGTCGGGCAGCTTGAAGCGTGCGCGCTGCACCGCCTGGCGTTGGGCGAATGGCGAGCGGCGCCGGTCGGCATCGGCGGGCAGCGCGGCGATGCGTTCGCGCACGGCGTCCTGGT